>NZ_JBLUPV010000006.1:0-262080 GCF_048068075.1 Pseudomonas sp. NY15354 | reverse complement strand
CGGAAAGCTTGAATTGCTCTGTGTACTTGCCCATGAATCCCCCAAGGGTTGGATTGGTGTCCAACTTCTTGGGGGCAGTCCAACCTGTGGGAGCGGGTTTACCCGCGAAGAGGTTTACGCCGCCTCAATGATCAGGCCGCCTGGCGCGCCGGCACCCGCAGCCACACCCGCAGCCCATCGCCCTGACTTTCGAAGCGCAGGCTGCCAGCGCAGCGCTGGACGATGGCCTGGACGATCGCCAGCCCCAACCCGCAGCCACCGCTCTGGTCATGGCGCCAGAAACGTTCGGTGAGGTGCTCGATGTCCTCTTCGGCGATCCCCGGCCCGTGGTCCCGGACCATGAACCCCACCTGTCCATCGGCCATTTGCACCTCCAGTTCCACCGCGTTGTCGCCGCCATGGCGCAGGGCGTTGTCCAGCAGGTTGCGCAGCGCCGCCACTGCCAGGGGAGCGGGCATGCCCAGGTAGATCCGGCTGGCCTCCTCCGGCAGGCGCACGACGATACGGCGGTTGTCGCCGCCACCGGCGTCCTGCACCGCCTGGCGCGCCACCTGTTCGGCGCTGCACTGCACACCGTCGTCGAACGACAGGCTGCCCTCCACCCGGGCCAGCATCAGCAGTTGCTCGAGGGTCCGGTGCATGCGGTCGGTGCCCTGCTCGGCATGCTCCAGGGCTTGCTCGCGCACCGCGCCTTCGGTCATGCGCGCCACCTGCAGGTGGGTCTTGATCGCGGTCAAAGGGCTGCGCAGCTCATGGGCGGCATCGTCGGTCAGGCGCCGCTCGCGCTCGATGGTCTGGGCGATGCGCAGGAACAGCTGGTTCTGGGTTTCGAGCAAGGGCTGAAGCTCACTGGGCATGCCCGCCACCTGCAGCGGCTCGACGCTGTCGGCTCGGCGCCTGCGCAGCGCATCGCGCATGCGATTGAGCGGCTCCAGGCCTTTGCCGACGCCTATCCACAACAGCCCGAGGCTGCCGAGCAGGGCCATCAGCACCGGCGCCGAGGCCGCCAGCAGGATCGAGCGATTGAGCGCCTCACGCTCCTGGTGGCGGTCGGCGGTGGTGATGCGCACATCGCCATGGTTGTAGGTGAACGTGCGCCACAGCGCACCGTCGATGGTCTGGTCACGGAAGCCGCTGCGCTGATCGTCCATGGCGCCGTCGTGCTTGTGGTTGCTGGCCAGGATCTCGCCGCGCAGGGAACTGACCTGGCAGGCCATGCCATCCGGCACACTGAGCTGGTCGGCGGAGAAATGCGCATCCTCGCCCTTGGCCGCCAGCGGCTGGGGCAGTTGTTCGATCAGCCCGGCGACCATGCGCGCCGACGCGACCAGGCGTTGGTCGAGGGAGAACATCATCTGCTGGCGCAGGTCGCGCAGCATCCAGGCGGCGGCCAGCGCCCAGATGATCACGAAGGCGCTGCCCAGGATCAGCGTCAGGCGCGCGCGCAGGCTCATGGCGCAGACTCCTGCGGGGCCTGGGCCGGGCCAAGGCGATAACCCAGGCCGCGCACGGTCTCGACGATGCTGTTGCCGAGCTTGCGGCGCAGGTGATGGATATGGACGTTCAAGGCATTGCTTTCGACTTCGTCGCTGAACCCATAGACGCAGTCCTTGAGCTGCTCGCTGGAGAGCACCCGCCCGGGGTTCTGCAGCAAGGCCTGGAGCAGCGCCTGCTCGCGACGGGAGAGGTCCACCGCCTGGCCGGCCAGGGTAGCCTCGCAACTGCTGGGGTCGTAGCGCAGCGGACCATGCTCGATGACATTCACCGCACGCCCGGCCACCCGGCGCAACAGGGTATGCAGGCGGGCAGCCAGTTCGCGCAGGTCGAAGGGTTTGAGCAGGTAGTCGTCGGCCCCGGCCTGCAGGCCATCGACCCGGTCGGTGACCGCATCGCGGGCGGTGAGCACCAGCACCGGCAGGGTCACGCCCTGCTGGCGCAAACGGCGCAGCAGCTTGAGCCCGTCTTCATCGGGCAGGCCCAGGTCGAGGATCATCACATCGAACTGCGCGGCCTGAAGCAGCGCCTGCGCGGCCGAAGCGGTGGCCACCCGGTCCACGGTCAGGCCTTGGGCGGCGAGGCCGGCGCAAATGCCGCTGGCGATCAGGTCGTCGTCCTCGCAAAGCAGTACGTGCATGAGGGGGTCTCCGGTGGGGAAGCGTGTATTGCACGCTTGGCGGATTAAGAACCGATTATGAATGATTCATCGAACGGCTGTACCCGCCGTTGCGCAACCGAATGCCACGCTGTTCCTACACGATGACAGCGAAACTGCGTCGGTTAACCTTGGGTTAATCAACCACCGCCAGCATGGCCTGATTCACAGTACTGCCAAGGCGAAGACATGCGCGTTCTCCTGCTCTTCCTGACATTCCTGCTGGCCGGCCCGCTGCAGGCCAATCCGTTCGAGACCAAGCCGGACTTCCTGCCGGTCAACCAGGCCTTCGTCCTGACCCACGACCGCCAGCCCGACGGCCAGATGCGCCTGTACTTCCAGATCAAGGACGGTTACTACCTCTACCAGAAGCGCCTGAAGTTCGATGGCCTTGCGCCTGAACAACATCCGCAGCTCCCACCCGCCGAGAACCATCACGATGAGTTCTTCGGTGACAGCGCGGTCTACCGCAACCAACTCGAACTGCTGATACCTGCCAACGCCCAAGGTCAATTGCGCCTGGGCTGGCAGGGCTGCGCCGATGCCGGCCTGTGCTATCCCCCGCAAAACACTGCCATCGACCTCGGCGGCCAGGCGACACCAGCCTCGGAGCAAGCCACTGACCAGGCCCTGGCCAGCGACCTGCAACAGGCCAGCCTGGCCTGGAGCCTGCTGGCGTTCTTCGGCCTTGGCCTGCTGTTGGCCTTCACGCCTTGCTCGCTGCCGATGCTGCCGATCCTCGCCGGGCTGGTCCTGGGCAATGGCGCCAGCGCCCGCCGTGGCTGGCTGTTGGCGGGGGTCTACGTGCTGAGCATGGCGCTGGTCTATGCCGGTCTTGGCGTAGTCGCTGCCCTGTTGGGCGCCAGCCTGCAGGCCTGGCTGCAGCAACCCTGGTTGCTGGGGAGCCTGGCAGCGCTGTTCGTGATCCTCGCCCTGCCGATGTTCGGTGCCTTCGAATTGCAACTGCCTGCCGCCCTGCGCGATCGCCTGGACCGTGCCGGCCAAGGCACCCGCGGTGGCAATGTGTATGGCGCAGCCCTGCTGGGCGCGCTCTCCGGCCTGCTCATGGGCCCGTGCATGACCGCTCCGCTGGCCGGCGCCTTGCTGTACATCGCCCAGAGCGGCGATGTGCTGCAAGGGGCGCTGGTGCTGTTCAGCCTGGGCCTGGGCATGGGCGTCCCTCTGCTGTTGCTGGTCACCCTCGGCAACCGCTACCTGCCCCGCCCTGGCGCCTGGATGAACCTGGTCAAGGGCCTGTTCGGCTTCGTGTTCCTGGCCATGGCCTTGTACACCGTCCGCAGCCTGCTGCCGGCCCCGTTGCTACTGGCCTTGGGCGGCGCCTGGCTGATCGCCCTGGCCTGGGCCGCCTGGCCGGCGCTGCACCGCTTGCCGGCCCTGCGCGCGGTCCCCTTGCTGGGCGCACTCTGGGGTGGGCTGTTGCTAGTCGGCGCGGCCGCAGGCGGCGACGATCTGTGGCAACCCTTGCAGCCTTTTGCCGGCAGCGGCTCGCAAAGCGCGGCCAAGGCCGAGGACGCCTTCGTCACCGTCAGCCAGCCCCAAGCGCTGCAACGCGAACTGGACGCCGCCAAGGCGCGTGGTCAGTGGGTGATGCTGGACTACTATGCCGATTGGTGTGTGTCGTGCAAGGTGATGGAGAAACAGGTGTTCGCCCGGCCCGATGTACTCGCCAACCTGGCCGATGTGCACCTGGTGCGCCTGGACGTCACCGCTGACACCCCGGCCAGCCGCGAACTGCTGCAACGCTACCAGGTGCCAGGCCCGCCCAGCCTGATCTGGATCGGCCCGGAAGGCGACGAGCGCCGTGCCCGACGCATCACCGGCGAGGTGGACGCCGCAGCCTTCCAACGACACTGGGCCCAGACCAGGAGCCAAGGCTGATGCTGACCGTGACCCTGGGGCCACTGACCATGGCCCTCAACCACCTGCTACTGCTGGCAGCTCTGGTCGTGGCCAGTGTCGTGGGCTGGTGGGTGGCCCGGCGCGGCGGTGAAAGCCCCGAATCGGCGTTGTTCAACCTGTTCCTGCTGGGGCTGCTGTGCGCGCGCGCAGGGTTTGTCCTGGCGTATTGGCCGATGTTCCGCGACGATCCGCTGCAGGCCATCGACATTCGCGACGGCGGCTTTTTGCTTTGGGCCGGGCTGATCGGCATCGTCATCGGCGCCCTGTGGCAGGGCCGACGTCATCCGGGCCTGCGCCGGCCGCTGGGCTGGGCGCTGCTGAGCGGTGCGGTGTTCTGGACACTGGCCAGCCTCGGCAGCCATCTCTACAGCAAAGGCACCGAGCTGCCCGCACTGAACCTGCGCAATGCCGGCGGGCAATCGGTGGCGCTGCACGATTACCGCGGCAAGCCGCTGGTGATCAACCTCTGGGCCACCTGGTGCCCGCCGTGCCGCCGGGAAATGCCGGTGCTGCAGCAGGCCCAGGACGAATACCCGCACGTGACGTTCCTGTTCGTCAACCAGGGCGAGACTCCCGAGAACGTCAGCACCTTCCTGGCCACCACCGGTCTGAGCCTGACCCACGTGCTGTTCGACGGTAGCGGTCAGCTGGCCCAGCAGGTCGGCTCCATGGCCCTGCCCACCACCTTGTTCTACACCGCCGAAGGGCGCTTGATCGGCAGTCACCTGGGCGAGTTGTCCCGGGCCAGCCTGCACCGCGCCCTGGAACCTTTCGAGCAGGCCAACCTGCCCGCCTCCGCCGCACAAGGAAATTGACATGCGATTGAATGCCCTCCTGCCCCTGGCCCTCACCGTCCTCGCCGCCCCCACGCTGCAGGCCGAGGAACTGCCCAAGGCAATTCAGCAACTGCAAGCCAAGGGTGCCGAGATCAAGGGCAGCTTCGATGCGCCCAATGGCCTCAAAGGCTATGCCGCCGCCTACCAGAACAACGGCATCGCCTTGTACCTCACCCCTGACGGCAAGCATGTGCTGGTCGGCAGCCTGTTCGACGAACAGGGCAAGGACCTGAGCGCCGAGCCGCTGCAAAAGCTGGTGTATGCCCCGATGAGCAAGGCGATCTGGGCCAAGATGGAAAAGACCGCCTGGATCGCGGATGGCAAGGACGACGCCCCGCGCAAGGTATACCTGTTCAGCGACCCCAACTGCCCGTACTGCAACATGTTCTGGGAGCAGGCGCGGCCTTGGGTCGAGTCGGGCAAGGTGCAACTGCGCCACATCATGGTTGGCATCATCCGCGAGGACAGCCCAGGCAAGTCCGCGGCGCTGCTGGCCGCCAAGGACCCGGCCAAAGCCCTGCAACAGCATGAGAAGGCCGGCAAGGCCAGCACCCTCAAGCCGCTGGAAACCATCCCCGAGGCGGTGCGCCAAAAGCTGGCGGCCAACATGGCCCTGATGGATGAGATGGGGTTGGCGGCGACCCCGGCGATCTTCTACCAGGATGACAAAGGCCAGTTGCAGAGCCAGCAAGGCGCACCGCGACCAGAGATGCTCGGACAGATTCTGGGCAAGCGCTGAACGGCAGGCGCCCGCCTCCTCCATGCGCGGGTAACCCCTCTCCCACAGGCGCAGTGGCATTGCTAAGCACACCGCTGTGTCTGTGGGGAGTTCACCCGCGAAGGGGCGCAAAGCGCCCCCACTCCCTCAAAGCGCCTCCAGCTCCGCCATCAGGTCACTGAGCCGGTCGACCTTGGCCTCGTCCAGCGCACTGCCCTCCAGCCCCCGCACATACTCGGCCAACGCCTCCACCGTGCTGCACTCGAACATCGCCCGCAGTGGCACGTTCAGTTGCAACTGCTGCTGCACCCGCGAGGCGATCTGGGTCGCCAACAACGAATGCCCGCCCAACTCGAAGAAGTTGTCGTGCACGCCCACTCGCTCGACCTTGAGCACTTCGGCCCAGATGCCAGCCAGCGTGTGCTCCAGCTCATCGCGCGGCGCCAGGTATGCCTGGCCATGCTGCGCGCCGATGTCGATCGCGGGCAGGGCCTTGCGGTCGAGCTTGCCGTTGGCGTTGTGGGGCAGGCTCTGCAGCCAGGCCCAGTGCACAGGCACCATGTAGTCCGGCAACTCGGCGCGCAGGCGTAGCTTGATCTGCTCCAACAGCGCCGCATCGGCCGTCACGCCCTGATGCGCCACCAGGTAGCCGACCAGGTGCTTGCCGTTGACACCCTCCTGCACGCCCACCGCCGCGTCGCGAATCTCGGCCTGCTCGTGCAGACGCGCTTCGATCTCACCCAGCTCGATGCGGTAGCCGCGGATCTTCACCTGGTGATCGATCCGGCCCACGTATTCAAGCACGCCATCGGCCCGGCGCCGCGCCAGATCGCCGGTGCGGTACAAGCGCTCGCCGGGCGCCCCGTAAGGATGCGGGATGAACGCCAGCGCTGTGCGCAGCGGGTCGCCCACATAGCCGCGCCCGACACCGGTCCCGGCCACGCACAATTCCCCCACCGCCCCCAGCGGCACCAAGGCCTGGGACTCGTCGAGCAGGTACAGGCGGTTGTTGTCGGTGGGCGTGCCGATCGGCAGGTAGCTGCCACGGGTGGACGCCGCATCGACGCGGAAGAACGCCACGTCGTCCGAGCACTCCGCCGGGCCATAGGCGTTGACCAGGCCGATGTGCGGATACCGTTGCAACCATTGGGCGGCCAGCTCCGGTGGCATGGCCTCGCCGGTCGGCAGCATCCAGCGCAGGCCCTCCAAGGCTTGCCGCTCGCTCGTGAACATGCCCTGGATCAGCGAGGGCACGCTCTCGAGCACGGTGATGCCAGTGGCCTCTACGTGTGCCAACAGGCCTTGCGGATCATGGGCGATGGCGTTCGGCACGATCTCCACCCGGGCGCCGAACAAGGGCGCTGCGAGGAACTGCCACACCGAAATGTCGAAGCTCTGGGAGGCGGTCTGAGCGATCACGTCCTGCTCGTCCAGCTCAAGGTACGGCACCTTGCTCAACTGGTTGTTGAGCATGCCGCGCTGCTCGACCATCACCCCTTTGGGCAGGCCAGTGGAGCCGGAGGTGTAGATCACGTAAGCCAGGTTGTCCGGTGCGCTGTGGATGCCTGGGTTGTGGCTGGCCCCGGCGCTGGCCTGCACCTGTTCCCACACCAGCAATCTCGGCCGGGCAGCACCAGAGACTTCATCGAGCAACTGACGCGCCTGCTCGGCGCATGCCGCCGTGCACACCAGCACCGGGGTACGGCTGAGCTCGACGATGCGTTGCAGACGCGCCGACGGCAGCCCCGGATCCAGCGGCAGGTAGCCGGCGCCGCCCTTGAAGCAACCGACGATCATGCCCAGCAACGGCAGCCCACGTTCGGCCAGCAGCGCCACCGGCTGGTCGATGGCCACACCCGCCGCGACCAGCGCATGGCCCAGGCGGTTGGCTGCTAGGTTCAGCCCGGCGTAGTCGTAGGACGCCTCCAGGCAGCATGCGACCGTGCGCTCAGGGTGCGCGGCAACCCGCGCCTCGAACAGCTCGATGTAGCTCTGCTCCAGCGCATGGGCGTGCTCGGTGCAGTTGCAGTCTTCCAGCAGGAAGCGCTGCTCGGCTTCACCAAGCAACGGCAACTCGGCCATTTCGCCCTCGAAGCCTTCCACGAGCGCCAGCAACAGGCGCTTGAACTCGGCCAGCAAACGCTCGACGGTGGCAAAGTCGAAGTAACGCTGATCGAACGACACATGCAGGCCCAGGTCGTCGCCGGGATAGCACACTGCCGTGAGCGGGAAGTTGGTATGGGTGCGCCCCGAGTCGGAGGTCGCGTTCAGGTGCTGGGCATGGTCCAGCACGGCGCTTTCCACCGGCGCGTTCTCGAACACGAACAGGCTGTCGAACAGCGGCTGGCCCTTGGGCAGTTCGCTGCACGCCTGAATCGCCACCAGCGGCAGGTACTCGTACTCGCGCAGCTCCATGTTGCGCTCGAGCAGGCCTTGCAGCCATTGGCGCACGCTCTGGCGCTGGCCCGGCTCGGGAAGCTGCACACGCAGGGCGATACTGTTGATGAACAGGCCGACCGTGCGCTGCATCTGCGGCAGGCTCACCGGACGACCGGCGACGGTGACACCGAAGACCACGTCGCGCTCGCCGCTGTAACGGGCCAGGACCAAGGCCCAGGCCGCCTGGGCGAAGGTGTTGATGGTCAGCTGATGCGCCTGGGCCAGTTCACGCAGCCGTACGCCGTCGCGCACATCCAGGCGGGTGTAGCAGTCACCGACGATCATGCCGTTGCCCGCATGATCGTGACGCAGCGGCCGGTCGCTGGGGATGGCCGTGGCGCGCTCGAAGCCTGCCAGGTTGCGTTGCCACCACTGACGCGCCTCGCCCAGGTCCTGGCGTTGCAGCCAGCCAATGTAGTCGCGGTAGCGCGGCGGCACCGGCAACTGGGCTGCACGCCCCTCGCCCAGGGCCTGGTAGAGCACGAAGAAATCGTTCATCAGCAACGAACGGCACCAGGCATCGATGAGGATGTGGTGGTTGCTCATCATGAACCAGTAGCGCGCGTCGGCAACCCGTACCAGCCGCAGGTGGAAAGGCGCCTCGCGCAGCAGGTCGAAGCCGGCTTCGCGTTCCTGCTTGTGCAGCGCTTGCAGGCGTGCCTCCTGGGCCGCGTCGTCAAGATCGCGCCAGTCCTGATAGTCCAGCGGTGTGTCGCCCGGCTTGTGGATGATCTGCAGCATCGCTTCGCCGGCGCTCCAGCTGAACGACGCCCGCAGGGCTTCGTGACGCGCGACCACGGCCTGCCAGGCCTGGGCGAAGCGTTCGGGGTCCAGGGCGCTGTCGATGCGGTAGCGGTCCTGCATGTAGTAGATGCCGGTGCCCGGCTCCAGCAGGGTGTGCAGCAGCAGGCCCTCCTGCATGGGCGTGAGCGGGTAGACATCCTCGATCTGCGCGGCCGGTACCGGCAAGGCGTCGATCTGCGCCTGGGTCAGGTGCGCCAGGGGGAAGTCCGATGGCGTGAAACTGCCCGTGCCATCGGCCAGGCAATGGGCCACCAACGCCAGCAGTTCCTGGCGATACGCCTCGGCCAGTGCGGCGATGGTCGCCTCGTCATAACGCTCGGCACTGAAGGTCCAGCGCAGTTGCAGGGCACCGCCATACACCTGGCCGTCGACGCTGAGCCAGTTGGGCAATGGCGCGTCCAGGTCATGGGCCAGGCCTGTCGGTGCATCCAATGGTTGGAACAGCGCGGCGCTGTCGAACTGTTGGTCGAACTGCCCCAGGTAGTTGAAGGTGATGCGCGCCTGGGGCAAGGCGGCCATGGCTTCGCGCCCGGTGGTGTCGGCCAGGTAGCGCAGCACGCCATAACCCAGCCCCTTGTGCGGCACCTGGCGCAGTTGCTCCTTGATGCCCTTGATGGCCGCGGCGCGGTCCGCTTCGGCGTCGCCCAGACGCGGGGTCAGGCACAGCGGATAGGCAGTGGTGAACCAACCGACACTGCGGGTGAGGTCCATGTCCTCGAACAGGCCATCACGACCATGGCCTTCCAGTTGCACCAGCACTTGGCTGTCGCCACTCCAGCGGCACAGGGTGCGCGCCAGGGCGGTCAGCAGCAGGTCGTTGACCTGGGTGCGGTAGGCCGCAGGCGCCTGTTGCAGCAACTGGCGGGTCTGCTCCCGGTCCAGACCAATGGCCAGGGTGCGGGCATGGCGGTGCAGATTGCCGCCCTGGGGATGGTCACAGGGCAATTCGCGGCGGGCCGTGCCGAGCTGGTCTTGCCACCAGCCAAGCTCGTCGCGCAGGGAGTCGCTGCCCGCGTAGCTGGCCAGGCGCGCGGCCCAATCCGCCATGGCGTGGGTCTTGGCCGCCAAGGGCTGGCCACGGTACAGCGCCTGCAGGTCCTCGAGCAGCACGCGCCAGGACACACCGTCCACCACCAAGTGATGGATCGCCAGCAACAGGCGCTGCGCCCCCTGCCCGTCGGTCACCAGCAGCGCCCGCAGCAGCGGGCCTTCTGCCAGGTCCAGGCTGCGCTGCACGTCGGTGAACAGGGCCTGGCAGTCGTCCAGGTCAGCGACGGTGGCGACCCACAGCAACTGCTGGGTAAGCGATTGTGCGTACTCGGCCTGCCAATGCCCTTGGGTCTGGGTGAAACGCAGGCGCAAGCTGTCGTGATGCGCCACCAGCGCAGCCAGGGCACGCTCCAGCACCGGGGGCTGCAACGGCTCGCGCGCCTCCAACAGCACGGCCTGGTTCCAGTGCTGGGGTTGAGCGACTTCGCTGTCGAAGAACCACTGCTGGATCGGCGTCAAGGCACTGCCGCCGCGCCGCGCGCCCTGCTCGATGCCGCTTGGCGCCTCGCTGCGGCTGACCACGGCGGCGAGGGTCTGGACAGTCTGGTGCTGGAACAGGTCACGTGGGGTGAACTGCAAGCCCAGTTGACGGGCACGGCTGACCACCTGGATCGACAGGATCGAGTCGCCACCCAATTCGAAGAAGTTGTCCTGCACGCCCACACGCGAGATGTTGAGCACCTCGCGCCAGATCTGCGCCAGTTGCTGCTCCAGTTCGTTGGCCGGCGCCAAGTAGTGCTGGCGCGCCTGCTCCAGATCCGGCGCCGGCAAGGCACGCCGGTCGAGCTTGCCGTTGCCCATCAGCGGCAGACGGCTCAGTAGCACCAGGTGCGCAGGCACCATGTAGTCCGGTAGGTGTTGCCGGGCATGGGCCTTGACCGCCTCGCGCAACGCGGCCTGGGTGTCGGCATCGGCACTGGCCTGCGGGCAGACCAGATAGCCCACCAATTGCTTGCCGCCCGGCAGGTCCAAGGCGACGACCACGGCTTCGTCGACATCGGCATGGGCCTGCAACTGGCTTTCGATTTCCCCCAGTTCGATACGGAAACCGCGGATCTTCACCTGCTGGTCGGCACGCCCGACATACTCCACCAGACCATCGGCGCGCAGGCGTACCAGATCTCCCGTGCGGTACAGGCGACCGCCGTGCGGGCTGAACGGGTCGGCGACGAAGCGCTCGGCCGACAGCCCCGGGCGATCGTGATACCCCTGGGCAAGTCCCACACCACCGATATACAGCTCACCGATACCGCCCTGGGGCAGCAGCGCCAGATCATCATCCAGCACATACGCCGTGCGCGCCCCGATCACCCGGCCAATCGGCACACTGCCCGCCTCCACCGGCACTTGCTGCGGCGCAAGACACGCCAGCGGCATGACCACGGTTTCGGTCGGCCCGTAGGCATTGAAGAACTGCTGTGGCAGGAAGGCCTGGCGGATACGCTGCAGGTGCTCCCCGGTCAGTGCCTCCCCCCCGGTGATCACCAGGCGCACCGGCAAATGCTCGCCCTGCCCGACCAGGTATTGGGCCAACTGGCTGCCATAGCTGGGGGTGAAGCCCAGGATGCTCACCTGCTGCTCGCGCACCAACTGGCAGATATCCTCGGCGCCCCACTGGCCCTGACCGCGCAACACCACACGGGCGCCGCAGAGCAATGGCACCAACAGGCGCTCGGTGGCGGCGTCGAAGTTGATCGAATAGAAATGCAGCTCGCAGTCGTCGCTACGCATGCCAAAGGCTGCGATCACCGCCTGGCAATGCATGGCGATTTCGCCATGGCTGACCACCACGCCCTTGGGCTGGCCGGTGGAGCCGGAGGTGTAGATCAGGTACGCCTGGTGCTGCGGCAGGTTGAGGTTGTCCAGCGGTGCATCGCTGTAACGGCAAAGCGACGCGGCATCGTCCTCCAGGCACCAGTGCGCCACGCCTTCGGGGAGCTCGCCCAAGGAGGAAAGCAACGCGCGCTGGCCAAGCAGCAGGCCGAGACGACTGTCCTCGATCATGTAGCGCAGGCGGTCCAGCGGGTACTCAGGGTCCAGCGGCACATAGGCACCACCCGCCTTGAGGATGGCAAGCAGGCCCACGACCATCTCCAACGAACGCTCCAAGGCAAGCCCCACCCGCACCTGCGGCCCGACACCGCGCTCGCGCAGGGCGCGGGCGAGGCGGTTGGCCTGCTGGTCCAGCTCGACGTAGGTCAGGTGCTGGCCAGCGAAGGTCAACGCCCGGGCCTGCGGGCTGCGCGAGGCCTGCTGGGCAAACAGGCCATGCAGCGTCTGGTCGGACTCGAAGTCCTGCTCCCCTTGCAACTGGCCGATCAACACCTGCTGCTCGGCACTGCTGAGCATCGGCAGCTCGCACAAGCGCAAATCAGGGGTGTCGATCAGGCCGATCAGCAGTTGCTGCCAGTGCTCGGCCATGCGGGCGATGCGCGGTTCATCGAACAGGTCGCGGCTGTAAGTCAGGCAGCAGCCGAGGCGACCGTCCAGGTCAGTCACCTCCAGGTAAAGGTCGAACTTGGTCGCGCTGGCGTCGTTGACCAGATAGTCCACGGTCATGCCCGCCAGCTCGCGGCTTTGTTGGAAAGCCCAGCGCTGGACGTTGCACATCACCTGGAACAGCGGGTTGTAGGCGCTGCTGCGCGGGGGTTGAAGGGCCTCCACTAATTGGTCGAACGGCAGGTCCTGGTGCGACTGGCCATCGATCACCGTGCGACGCACCTGTTCGAGCAACGCGGCGCCCGTCATTTGCCCATCGAGCTCGCAACGCAGCACCTGGGTGTTGAGGAAGGCACCGATCAGGCCTTCGCTTTCCGGGCGGATGCGGTTGGCCATCGGCGCGCCGATGCGCAGGTCGCGCTGACCACTGTGGCGGTGCAGCAAGGCGGCCAGGGTGGCCGTCATGGTCATGAACAAGGTCAGGCCACGCTGGCTGTTGAAGGCATGCACGCGCTCGACCAGCGCGGGGTCGAGGTCGAAGCGGTACAGCGCGCCACGGTGGCTCTGCACCGCCGGGCGCGGATGATCCGAAGGCAACGCCAGCACCGGGTGCTCGTCACCCAGGCGCGCTTTCCAGTAGGCCAGTTGACGGTCTCCCTCGCCACTTTCAAGCCACTGGCGCTGCCAGACGCTGTAGTCCAGGTACTGCACCGGCAGTGGCGCCAGGGGCGACTCGCGATCATCGACAAAGGCTTCGTACAGCTCGCCCAGCTCGCGGGCGAAGATGTCCATGGCCCAGCCTTCGGTGACGATGTGGTGCAGGGTCAGGACGAAGTAGTGTTCGCGCTCGGCGGTCTTGACCAGGCAGGCGCGCAGCAGCGGGCCGCGCGCCAGGTCGAAAGGCAGGTGCGCCTGTTCATCGGCCAACTGCTGCAAACGCTGCTCGCGGGCATCGCCCTCGAACGCGGAAAAATCATGCCACTGCACACGCAGCGGGCTGTCCTCGGCCACACACTGACAAGGCACACCGTCGATGTCCGGGAACGTGGTGCGCAGGGTTTCATGGCGCACGATCAAAGCCTGCAGGGCCCGCTCGAGCGCATCCACATGCAGCGCTCCGCGCAGGCGCGCCATGCCACCGACGTTGTACGCCGGGCTGTCCGGCGCCATCTGCCACAGCACCCACATACGCTGCTGCGAATACGACAGCGGCACCGCCTGGCGACGGTCGACCCGCTCAATGGCGCCCTGCAGGTTGTGCCCACCGGCGGCCTGGATACGCACGACCTCGGCGCAGAAGGCGCCCAGTTCGCTGGCCTCGAACAAGGCCTTGAGTGGCAGCTCGACATCCAGCGCCTGGCGGGTACGCGAGACGATCTGGGTGGCGAGCAGCGAGTGGCCGCCGAGGGCGAAGAAGTCATCCTGCAGGCCAACCCGCGGCAGGTTCAGCACCTCGCGCCAGATGGCCGCCACTTGTCGTTGCACGGCACTTTGCGGCTCGACATGCGCACGTTGCTGCCAGACCGGCGCAGGCAGCGCCTTGCGATCGACCTTGCCGCTCGGGCCCAGGGGCATCTGGGCCATGTGAATCAACTGCGCCGGCACCATGTAGGCCGGCAGGCGCTCGCCCAAGGCCGCGAGCAGCGTCTCGGACTGTTCGACGCCACTGTAGTAGCCGACCAACTGCGCCCCGACGGCATCCTGGTGGATCAGCACCAGGGCCTGCTCGACACCCGGCTCGGCCAGCAGGCAGGCCTGGACCTCCTGCGGCTCGACCCGAAAGCCCCGCACCTTCACTTGTTGATCAAGACGCCCCAGGTATTCCAGAGCCTGTAGCGGCATCAGCCAGCGGGCACGGTCGCCGCTGCGGTACAGCCGTTCGCCATTGCCGTCAGGCTGGGGCACGAAGCGTTCGGCGGTCAGCCCCGGGCGGCCCAGGTAGCCACGGGCCAGGCCCGCGCCGCCCAGACACAGCTCGCCCGGCACACCGGGAGCGGTCAGTTCCAGCTCGTCATCGAGCACGCGGCACAGCACGTTGTCCAGTGGTCGGCCGATGGGCGAGCGTTCACCATCCTCGGCCCGGCAATGCCAATGGGTGACGTTGATGGCGGTTTCGGTCGGGCCATAGCGGTTGTGCAGTTGCACCTGCGGCAACACTTGCAGCACGCGGTCACGCAACTGCGCTGACAGCGCCTCGCCACCGGAGAACAGCCGACGCAGGCTGGTGCAAGCCGCGGCCAGCGGCTCCTGAACGAAGACCTGCAACAACGGCGGAACGAAATGCAGTGTGGTCACGCCGTAGGCCTGCACCAGCTCGGCGATACGCTGCGGGTCCCGGTGCTCGCCAGGGCCGGCCAGCACCAACGTGCAGCCCTGGACCAATGGCCAGAAGCACTCCCACACCGACACATCGAAACTGATCGGCGCTTTTTGCATCAGCACATCGCTGTCATCCAGCGCGTAGGTGCCCTGCATCCATTGCAGACGCTCGGCCAGGGCGGCATGGGTGTTGCCCACGCCCTTGGGCTGGCCGGTGGAGCCGGAGGTGTAGATCACGTAGGCCAGGTTGTCGCCATCCAGGTGCAGGCCGGGGGCATGGCTTGGCCAGCTGGCCAGGTGCAACTGGTCCAGGGCGATGGCACTGACGCCCTCGACCTGCGGCAGGCGCTCGAGCGTGTCGCTATGGCTGAGCAGCAGGCCAGCGCCACAATCGGTAAGCATGTAGGCCAGGCGCTCGGCAGGGTAGTCGACATCCAACGGCACATAGGCGCCACCGGCCTTGAGAATGGCCAGCAGACCGACCATCAACTGCGGCGAGCGCTCCAGGGCGATCGCCACGCAGGTGTCCGGCCCTACGCCCTTGTCACGCAGGTAATGGGCCAGGCGATTGGCCCGCTGGTGCAGGGAGGCATAGTCGAGGTGGCCGCCCTCCCACACCAGCGCCGTACGCTCGGGGGTGCGTTGCGCCTGAGCGCCCAGCTGTTCCACCACCAGGCGCTGGGCGGCCGGCGCTGGCGCCTGCCCCCAGGCCAGCAACTGTCCACGATCGGCGTCGTCGAGCAATTGCGCCTCACCCAGCCGCAACTGCGGGCAGGCACAGACCTGTTCGAGCAGGGCCAGCAGGTGCCCGGCCAGACGCTTGATGGTGTCAGCCTCGAACAGTTCGGCGGCGTAGTCGAATGCCAGGTTCAGGCGGCCCTGGTGATCCTGCTCGCTGTGCAGTTGCAGGTCGAATTTGGCCTCGCGGCTGTGCCATGGCAGTTCTTCGGCGAGCAGACCCGGCAGGCGGCGCAGTGCCGACAGGTCGCGCTGCTGATGGTTGAACATCACCTGGAACAGCCCCTGCTCACGGGCCTCCGGCAGCGCCTCGAGCAGTTGCTCGAACGGCAGGTCCTGATTGGCCTGGGCCAGCAGCGTGGCCTGGCGCACCTGGGCCAGCAACTGGTCGAACGGCAGGCGACCATGAAGCTCCGCGCGCAGCACCTGGGTGTTGATGAAAAAACCCACCATGCCCTGGGTTTCCAGGCGCGGGCGGTTGGCGTTGGGCACACCGACGCGGATATCGCCCTGGCCGGTGTAACGGTGCAACAGGCCCTGCCAGGCGGCCAACAGGACCATGAACAGGCTGGCGTGGTGCTCGCGGGCCAGGGTGTCCAAGGCAGTGGCCAGCCGGGCCGGTACTTTCACGCTCAGGCGCGCAGCACGATGGGTGCGTTGCGCGGCGCGCGGGTGGTCGGTGCACACGTCGAGCACCGGCAGTTCATCACCCAGTTGCTCCTTCCAGTGCTCCAACTGCCGCGCGCCTTCGCCGCCGGCCAACCATTGGCGCTGCCAATGGCCATAGTCGGCGTACCCCAGCGGCAATGGCACCAGATGGGCCTGAAGGCCTTGGCAGTGGGCGGCATACAGTTTGGCGAATTCGTCGAGCAGGACGTTCAGCGACCAGCCATCGGCGACGATGTGGTGCAGGGTCACCCAGAGCTGGTGGTCTTCGTCGTCCAGACGCGCCAGGGTGACGCGCAGCAGCGGCCCTTGGCCGAGGTCGAACGGCTGCCGCGCTTCGGCTTCACGACGGGCCTGGACCTGCTCTGCCTCCAAGCCTTGCAGATCGATGCGGTGCAGCTCGAAGGTCGCCTCGGGCAGCACCTGCTGCAAGGCCTGGCCATCGACCTCGCTAAACTGCGTGCGCAGTGCCTCGTGACGCGCCACCAGCGCCTGGAAACTCGCCTGCAGCGCCACCTCGTCCAACTCGCCCCGCAGGTGCAAGCCGGCAGGGATGTTGTATGCCGCCGATTGGGGCTCCAGTTGCCACAGCAGCCACAGCCGGTTCTGGGCCAGCGACTGTGGCAGCGCCTTGCTCCGCGCCAGGGCATCGATAGGCCCCGGCGTCGCGCCACCTTCGGTCAGGATCGCTGACACCGCAGCGCTGTAGTCGGCCAGGGTCGGCGCTTCGAACAGGGTGCTCAGGCCAAGGCCCACGCCCAGTTCGTCCGCAAGACGAGCAGTCGCCTGGGTGGCGGCGATGGAGTTGCCGCCCAGCAGCAGGAAATGATCGTCCGACGCCACCGCTTCGACCTTGAGCACCTCGCGCCAGATCGCCGCGATGCGTCCTTGCAGATCATCGTCGATTGTCTGCGCAGCAACTGGCGCTTCAATCGCCGGGAAGCGCGCATAGCAATCCAGGCTGCCGTCGGCCATGCGCAGGCGGCAGGCCGAGCGCTGCAGCTTGCCACTGGAGGTCTTGGGCAATGCGCCCGGATTGAGCAGCAGCACGACCGCCGGCGCCTGGCGGCAGGCATCGGCGATGACCTGACGCAAGGCGCGGATCAAATCCTGAGGCTTGATGGCTTTCTGCACGTTGCGGCTGATCTCCACCGCCACGCCGATGCCCTCCTCGCCCTCGTCGTCGACGGCGAACACCGCCACACGGCCTTTGCGCAGTCCTTGGACTTCCCGCTCAAGAGTCTTTTCCAGGTCCTGCGGGTAGAGGTTCTGACCGCGAACGATGAGCATGTCCTTCAGACGCCCGGTGACGAACACCTCGCCATCGCGCATGAAGCCCAAGTCCCCGGTGCGCAACCAGGTCTGGCCATCTTGTTCGACGAAGGTGCGCGCGCTGGCCTCTGGGTTGCGCCAGTAACCCTTGGCGATGCTCGGCCCGGCAGCCCACAACTCACCGACGCGGTTGTCGCTCAGCACCTCCAGGCGCTGCGGGTCGACGATGCGCACCGCATGGCCGGGCTGTGGGTAGCCACAGCTCATGAGCACGCTGCCCTGGCCAGGTTCGGCGCGGTTGGCGGCCAATGCCTCGCCGTCCAGCGTCACGGCCGCGATGCCCTGGCCACGGCGGCTGCCACTGACGAACAGCGTCGCCTCGGCCAAGCCATAGCTGGCAAAGAAACTGCTCGCCTGGAAACCACATGCACCGAACGCGTCCGCAAAGTGCTGCAGGCTGTCCTGGCGGATCGGTTCGGACCCCGAATACGCCACGCGCCAACGGCTCAGGTCCAGTCCGGCCAGGGCCGCCTCGCTGACCCGTTCGCTGCACAGGCGATAGGCGAAGTCCGGGCCGCCGCTGATGGTGCCGCCGTACTCGCTGATCGCCTGCAACCAGCGCAGCGGCCGGGCGAGGAAGTAGCCCGGCGACATCAGCACGCAGGGCACGCCGCTGAAGATTGGTTGCAGCAGCCCGCCGATCAGGCCCATGTCGTGGTACAGCGGCAACCAGCTGACGATCACATCGTCCGGGTTCACGTCGATACCAAAGCCCTGGCGGATCAACTGCTCGTTGGCCACCAAATTGCCGTGGCTGACCTGCACGCCCTTGGGCAAGGCGGTGGAACCGGAGGTGTACTGCAGGAAGGCGATGTGCTCGCCGTTCAAGGCCGGCTCGCGCCAGTCGGCGGCCAGCGCCGAATCCAGTCGATCCACCGCCAACACGCCAGGGGCGCCCTGCCCTGCCAGGGCGTCGAGACCCTGCAGACTGTCGCGCAAACCCTCGACGGTGAGCAGCAGGCGCGGCTGGGCATCGTCGATGATCGACAGCAGGCGCTCCTGGTGATGGCGCCGTGAGGATTCCGGCGGATACGCCGGCACGGCAATGACCCCGGCGTACAGGCACCCGAAGAACGCCGCGACGTAGTCCGGGCCACTTGGAAACAGCAAGACAGCCCGGTCGCCGAAATCGGTACGCGCCTGCAAAGCCGCAGCAATGGCGCGCGCCCGCAGATCCAGATCCTGGTAGCTGAGCACAGCCTGTTCGCTGGGATCATCGGCCAGAAAGCGCAAGGCGATCCGGTCGGGGGTCCGCGAGGCGCGTTGCGCCAGGGCGTGGACCAACGAGAGCGGGAGTTCGAAGGCGTCCATCATGGGGAGTTCCTGCCAGTGTCTGGGTAAGTCGCGCCGGGGCTGCGCCGCGCAAGGCGGGCGGGCAGCGTTCGGCAGCCGGATGTACACAGGGGAACGGATGGGCGAGGCAAATAATTAAACGCCTTGGCGCCAGCGACGCACGACGCGCAACGCCAACAAGACGCCATCGACGTGATCGAATTCACGCGCTGGCGCTTAGAACGGAAACCTGCAGATACTAATTACTTTTCGCATTTGACAATCATTATCATTGTGAATAATTTGTCGCTCGTCGTAGGAAGCGTCCCACGCAGACGTAATCCTCTCTCCTTCAAAGACCAGGTGATTTCCATGGCGGAACAACTATCCACAAGAAAGTGCGATTCACCACTGCTCCAGGCATTCGTCGACAACCGCAGCATCCTGGTCAAGATCGCTGCCCGCATCACTGGCTGCCGTTCGCGCGCCGAAGATGTGGTACAGGATGCCTTTTTCCGACTCAGCGCCGCGCCGCAGATCACCTCATCGTTCAAGGCCCAGCTCAGCTACCTGTTCCAGATCGTGCGCAACCTGGCCATCGATCACTACCGCAAGCAGGCCATGGAGCTGAAGTATTCCGGCAGCGAAGAAGAAGGCCTCAACGTCGTCCTGCAGAACGCCTCGCCCGAGGCCACCCACATCAATCTCGCCACCCTCGAACATATCGCCGACGCCCTGGGCGAGCTGCCCCAGCGCACCCGTTATGCCTTCGAGATGTATCGCCTGCATGGCGTGCCGCAGAAAGACATCGCCAAGGAGCTGGGCGTATCGCCGACGCTGGTCAACTTCATGATCCGCGATGCCCTCATCCACTGCCGCAAGCACGGGCGCCAGGCTTGAAACCCATGCGTTATTTTTCGCGGCTCAACCCGCTCCCACAGGGCCTGCGGTGCGCTCACTAACACCGCTGTACCTGTCGGAGCGGGTTCACCCGCGAAGATAGCGCCGCGATGCGGCAGGTCACCTCAAGCCAACGGACAACGATCGAAGAACCGCTCCCGCCCCAGGATCATCAATGCCGCCCGCTTGTGCGGAAAATCGAACTCTTTCTCGCAATGGAAGCATTGGTCGTGCAAGTAGCCGATCATCTTGCCGTTGTCGGCGCGCGGCTCGGCAACCACCCGCTGGGTCCGCGGGTCGTCCAGGAACAGATAGTGCACCAACGCCGATAGCCAGCTGGCTACCTTGTGCGGGCCGCGATGGGCCTGCTCGCCCACCAGCATATGGACGCCCCGGTCGTAGTCATCCACCGGGTAGAACGGCGCGATGCGGTCTTCCTTGGCCCAATAGGCCTCGAAGTACGAAAAAGGCTGGTCATCGAAGCAGCCGATCAAGGTCAGGGTATGCGGGTCGGCCTCGAGCTTGGCCAGGTATTGGCGGTGCTGTTCGAGCGTGCCGTCCTCCTGCCAGAACTGCATCACCCGCGGGTCGTTCTGCCACCGATTGAAACGCTCCAGATCCTGCTCGATCTCAAGCGTGCGCAGCGATACCCAGGCTCCCAGTCGCGCATCGAAACGCCGATACACTTCACCTCGAGGCTTGGGCGCACGACGCGGATGGCGCTTGCCGTCGCTGATCAGCATCTGCTGCGGGTAGACGCCGGCCTGCGCATCGCCCAACCAGGGCTGCGGCAGTTGCCAGAACATCGCCCGCTCGCACAGATACTGCCCAGGCTGTTCGCCGGGCATCAACAGGCCACTGGCCAACGCCATGTTCATTGGCTGTCGGCAATGCCAGACCAGGCGCTGACGCGCCGGATCACGGCAAAGCAGCCAGTAGCAAGCGGCCCACAGCGCTTGTGCGGGACGCTCTGGGCAAAGCTGCTCAAGATGGATGTGCAACGGCTCGCCAGGGGTCAGGCGAACCTGAATCAGCGCGCGCCCCTCCAGGGTCAGGCTCAACCGGCAATCGCCCTCGTCGGCGCTGAGGCTGCGCCAACGCGGCAGGGAGAGGAGCTGCGAATCGGCATCGAACGGCATGGTCATGGCTCACGGCATTGAAAGGAAGGCTCAATCCGGTAGACGTGATGCGCATTCGGGAATTTAGTTGCCAGTCGGCGTCACGACATTGATCCGATAAGGCTGGAAGATGCGCAGCAACTCGCCGCTCTGTCGCAACCGATCGAGCAAGGCGGCGAATGCCCGGGCATTGATCGGCGCGCCTGGACGCACCAGCGCATAGTGGTGATAGACCTGATCGATCCGCTCGGAGGCCATCAGTTGCGCCCGGCTGTCCGGGTTTCGCGCCATGAAATCGATCAGAAACGATCGCGTCGCCAGGGCAATGTCGGCACGCCCGCGCTGAACCATCAACAGGTTACTGTCGTGGGAATAGGTCAGCGTGGCACTGAAGGCTTGGCTCAGGTAGTGGGGGTCGGCATTGAAGTCGGCGAAGGCGTAGTGATAGCCGTGGAACAACGCCAGGCGCTTGCCTTGCAAGCTGCTGAAATACTGCTGGTCTCGCCCGGGCTGTTGCCGTGCGACGAACACCTCGGCATCTTCCAGGCCCATGTCCACGCTTTCGTAGAGAATCTGTTCCCAGCCCCATTTGGGGTTTTCGAACACCGCGATGTCCGTGCGCCCTTGCTGGAAGTCGCCAAAACGCCGGGGTATCGACGTGGGCACCAAGACAAAATGATAGCTGTGCTGTTGCTGGTTGAGGGCCTTGAGCAATTGCGGCAACAGGCCGCTTTCAGCGCCCTGCTCTGGACGCACGGTATAAGGCGGGAAATGCGCCGCCCCGACCCTGACCTCGACGACGGCCTGCGCCGACGCAGGCACCGCCATCCACACTGCGGCGAGCATCAACAAGGAAGACAAAGCCTTCGAGCCGGGCATAGGAGTCAAAAGCAGACACTCATCACGGTTTGCGAATGTATCCAGCAAAGCTAGGCGTTTTCCCGCCAAGGCACAACCTCCGCCGATGTCAAAACAGCAGCATTGTGCCAGGGGATGCCCTTGGGCCCGAGATTGGCTACGCTCTAGCGACCACGCAGGGTACTGCGTCTTGCACGGGAGCCCGGTATGGGGCATTGGCTGGTGATTGACCTGGAAGCGACCACCGATGACGGTGGCTGGCCCGTCACGGAGATGGAAATCATTGAAATCGGGGCGAGCCTGGTGACCCGCGAAGGCCGCGAGATCGATCATTTCCAGCGCTTCGTGCGGCCTCGGCGGCGGCCGCAGCTGACCCCCTTCTGTCGTGAACTGACTCACATCACCCAGGCCAGCGTCGATGGCGCCGCCACCTTCACCGAGGTCTGGGCCCAGTTCGAGCGCTGGCTGGGCCATCACCAGGGGCAATTGCAGGCCTGGGTCAGTTGGGGCGACTACGACCGTCAGCAATTGCAGCAGGAATGGAAACAGCACCAGCTCACCAGCCTGTTGCAGGCCCTGCCCCATATCAACCTCAAGCAGCGTTTCGCCAAGGCCCGCCAATTGCAGCGCCCGATGGGGCTCAACAGTGCCTTGCAACTGGCGGGCCTGCAGTTCACCGGCCAGCAGCACCGCGCCCTGGAAGACGCCCGCAACACCGCGCGGTTACTTCCCTTGAGCCTGCCGGCCAGCGGCACCTGAATTCAGATGACGAGGTGTTGGGGCTTGGGCATACTGGCCAGCCTTTTTTCCTCCCTCATTTCAGGAGTCGCTCCATGTTCAAGGTCAATGAGTACTTCGATGGCACCGTCAAGTCGATCGCCTTCACTGGCGAAGAAGGTCCGGCTACCGTGGGTGTCATGGCACCGGGCGAATATGAGTTCGGCACGGCCAAGCGGGAGATCATGCATGTGGTGTCCGGCGCACTGACCGTGAAGCTGCCGGGGAGCGATAACTGGGAGGTATTCAAGGCGGGGAGCCAGTTCAATGTGCCGGCGGACAGCAAGTTCCAGTTGAAGGTCGCGGTGGATACGGCTTACCTGTGTGAGTATCGCGACTAAGCTTTTTTTGGGTAGTGTGATTATCCGTTTTTGGTGGTGACGCCACTGGCGTTTTCCGCCTTTACGGCGGGTTACTTTGGTCTTGGCCAAAGTAACCAAAGCCGTTTTGCTCCCACATCCGGCCCCTGCGCTTCGCTCCGGGGTTCCCTCCGCTCCGGTGCCTTTCGGGGCTTCGCGGCCTCCGGCTGGCTGCGCCAGCCTCCATCTCGCGACTTCGGCTACGCCGAAGGGCGCTACGCGCCTGCCCCTCCAGACACCTCCACTCGGCCTTCTGAGGTCGCGATTGGTGGTGCCTGGTCCATCGCGCATCAACGGCAACGGCAAACAAGCTAATTATTTGTTGTTTGTGTCGGCCTATTCGCGGGTAAATCGGAGCGGCGGTTCGGCGCTCCGATTCACCCGCGAATGGCCAAAAAGCTCACCACAAAAACCACTGAATGAAACAACGCCAGCCCAGGCGCCGCCTGTAACTTGCGTCCCATCAGCAGGTGTCTGTAGGGGCAAGCGCGCAGCGCCGTATGCTGGGTCGCAGCGCTTTTGCTTTTTCCAAGAAAAAATAAGCCGCCGTAAGGGCACAAAGGTGACTAAACGTCACCCCCAAAACGGATCAGCCCACAAATCTCAAACCAACACCACTACCTCATCAGAAACGCAGCAACCCGCTCAGCCGCCATCTGCAGATGCCCCTCATGTGTCAAGCCCGACGCCTTCAGCGGCTTCAAGTCATGATCCCCAGCCGCCAACCAACACACCTCGATCGCAGGCGACAACACATACCCCGCCACCGCCTCCCGGTTCCCCAGGGCATCCCGCTCCCCCTGGACGATGAGCGTACGCGTGCCCAACCCGGCCAGATGCTCGACCCGGGGCTTCTCCGGCTTGCCCACCGCATAGAATGGATACCCCAGACACACCAAGGCATCGGCACCCAGCTCATCCGCTAGCAGGCTCGCCATACGCCCGCCCATGGACTTGCCGCCAATGGCCAACGGCCCCGCGACCAATGGTCGCACCTGGCGGTACACCTCACGCCAGCGGTCGAGCAGCACCTTCTGTGGGTTGGGCGGCCGCTTGCCGCCACCCTCGCGACGCTGGGCCATGTACGGAAACTCGAAGCGGATCACGCCCACCCCTTGTCCCGCCAGCCTTTGCGCCATGTCTTCCATGAAATCGCTGTCCATCGGCGCGCCCGCGCCATGGGCCAGGATCAGACCGCCCTTGTAGCCCTGATCCCCCCGAATTCTCGGAGGATCGCAGCGCAAGCCTGGGACATTTCCCACCTGCGCCCATTGATCCCCGTCAATACCGGCAATGTGCCCATTACTCATGCTTGCCTCGCTATCTAGCCTGCCTATAACCGTGGATGGGAACCCATACATGAACACAACCAGCAGTACCGCCTATAACTACAAGGTGGTCCGCCAATTCGCCATCATGACGGTGGTGTGGGGAATCGTCGGGATGGGGCTCGGCGTTTTCATTGCCGCGCAACTCGTCTGGCCTTCCCTCAACTTCGACCTTCCCTGGACCAGCTTCGGCCGCCTGCGACCGCTGCATACCAATGCAGTGATCTTCGCCTTCGGCGGCTGTGCCTTGTTCGCCACTTCCTATTATTCAGTGCAACGCACCTGCCAGACCACCCTGTTCGCCCCCGCCCTGGCGGCGTTCACCTTCTGGGGCTGGCAACTGGTGATCCTGCTGGCAGCCATCAGCCTGCCACTGGGCTTCACCAGCTCCAAGGAATACGCCGAACTGGAATGGCCGATCGACATCCTGATCACCATCGTCTGGGTCGCCTATGCCGTGGTGTTCTTCGGTACGCTGATCAAGCGCAACACCAAGCACATCTACGTCGGTAACTGGTTCTATGGCGGGTTCATCCTGACCGTGGCGATGCTGCACATCGTCAACAACCTGGAACTGCCCGTCAGCCTGACCAAGTCCTACTCGATCTACGCCGGTGCCACCGATGCGATGGTCCAGTGGTGGTATGGCCACAACGCCGTAGGCTTCTTCCTGACCGCAGGCTTCCTGGGGATGATGTACTACTACGTGCCCAAGCAGGCCGAGCGCCCGGTGTATTCCTATCGCCTGTCGATCGTCCACTTCTGGGCGCTGATCACCCTGTATATCTGGGCAGGCCCGCACCATCTGCACTACACCGCCTTGCCCGACTGGGCGCAGTCGCTGGGCATGATCATGTCGCTGATCCTGCTGGCGCCAAGCTGGGGCGGCATGATCAACGGGATGATGACCCTCTCCGGTGCCTGGCACAAACTGCGCAGCGACCCGATCCTGCGCTTCCTGGTGGTCTCGCTGGCCTTCTACGGCATGTCCACCTTCGAAGGCCCGATGATGGCCATCAAGACCGTCAACGCCCTCTCCCACTACACCGACTGGACCATTGGCCACGTTCACGCCGGCGCCCTCGGCTGGGTCGCGATGATCTCCATCGGCGCGCTGTATCACACCATTCCGAAGGTGTTCGGCAAAGAGCGCATGTACAGCATCGGCCTGATCAACGCGCACTTCTGGCTGGCGACCATCGGCACCGTGCTGTACATCGCCTCGATGTGGGTCAACGGCATCGCCCAGGGCCTGATGTGGCGCGCAGTCAACGCCGACGGCACGCTCACCTACTCCTTCGTCGAAACCCTGGTGGCCAGCCACCCTGGCTTCATCGTCCGCTTCGTCGGCGGCGCGATCTTCCTCAGCGGCATGCTGCTGATGGCCTGGAACACCTGGCGCACCGTGCGCGCACCGGCCACCGACGCCGCCCCTGCGAACGCCCAGTTGGCCTGAGGAGACACGCCTGATGAAACATGAAGTCATCGAGAAAAACGTAGGCCTGCTGGCATTGCTGATGGTGTTCGCCGTCAGCATCGGCGGCCTGACCCAGATCGTCCCGCTGTTCTTCCAGGACGTCACCAACAAGCCGGTCGAAGGCATGAAGCCCTACACCGCCCTGCAGCTCGAAGGCCGCGACATCTACATCCGCGAAGGCTGCGTTGGCTGCCACTCGCAGATGATCCGTCCGTTCCGTGCCGAGACCGAGCGCTATGGCCACTACTCGGTGGCCGGCGAGAGCGTGTGGGACCACCCGTTCCTGTGGGGCTCCAAGCGTACTGGTCCGGACCTGGCCCGCGTCGGTGGCCGCTACTCCGACGACTGGCACCGCGCGCACCTGTACAACCCGCGCAACGTGGTGCCCGAATCGAAGATGCCGTCCTACCCGTGGCTGGTCGCGCAAAAGGTCGACAGCAGCCACACCGACACCAAGATGCGCACCCTGCGCACCCTGGGCGTGCCCTACACCGACGAAGACATCGCCGGCGCCCGCGACGCGGTCAAGGGCAAGACCGAGATGGACGCCCTGGTGGCCTACCTGCAGGTGCTGGGCACCGCGATCAAGAACAAGAGGTAACGATGGAACTGTCACTGGATATCGGCATGATCCGCGGCCTGGGCACCTTGGTGGTGATGATCGCCTTCATCGGCCTGAGCCTGTGGGTCTTCAACCGCCGCCGCGACCGTGATTTCGCCGAAGCGCGCTTGCTGCCCTTCGTCGATGACCGCCTGCCCCCTGCCGGGCAGGAACCTGCCATGAGGAATAATCGGTAATGACCACCTTCTGGAGTACCTACATCAGTGTACTGACCATCGGCAGCCTCATTGGCCTGACCTGGCTGCTGCTCGGCACCCGCAAGGGCCAGAGCAACAACACCACCGACCAGACCATGGGCCACAGCTTCGATGGCATCGAGGAGTACGACAACCCGCTGCCCAAGTGGTGGTTCTGGCTGTTCGTCGGCACCCTGGTGTTCGCGGTAGGCTACCTCATCCTCTACCCGGGCCTGGGCAATTGGAAAGGCATCCTGCCCGGCTATGAGAATGGCTGGACCCAGGTCAACGAATGGCAAAAGGAAATGGACAAAGCTGACGCCAAGTTCGGGCCGATCTTCGCCAAGTTCGCCGCCATGCCGGTCGAAGAAGTGGCCAAGGACCCGCAGGCACTGAAAATGGGTGGCCGCCTGTTCGCCTCCAACTGCTCGGTGTGCCACGGCTCCGACGCCAAGGGCGCCTACGGTTTCCCCAACCTGACCGACAAGGACTGGCGCTGGGGCGGGGAGCCGGAGACCATCAAGGCGTCGATCATGGAAGGTCGCCATGGCGTGATGCCGGGTTGGGCCGAGGTGATCGGTGAACAGGGCGTGGCCGATGTCGCCGCCTACGTGCTGACCAACCTCGATGGCCGTACCCTGCCCGAAGGCGCCAAGGCCGATCCGGCCAAGGGCCAGGAAATCTTCGCCGCCAACTGCGTGGCCTGCCACGGCCCCGAGGGCAAAGGCACCCCAGCGATGGGCGCGCCCAACCTGACCCACCCGCAGGCGTTCATCTACGGCTCGAGCTTCGCCCAACTGCAGCAGACCATCCGCTACGGCCGCCAGGGCCAGATGCCTGCTCAGCGTGAAATCCAAGGCAACGACAAGGTCCACCTGCTGGCGGCCTATGTGTATAGCCTGTCGCAGGATAATGCGTCCGAAACCGTGACTGCCAAGTAACACTCTTCGCGGGTAAATCCGCCCCCACAAGGCCGACAGCGATCCTTGTGGGAGCGGGATTACCCGCGAAGAGGACGCCGCCAAGCAAGACCGCTACACCCACGCTGCCCACCAGCCCCCCCCCGAAGCACCAGGACGAGCGACGTCCGTCAAGGGCTCCGCCACCGCCCTCCCAGCCTCATCCCTCCTTGCACCCCCTCTGAACAGAACTAAGCTTGTTGCCACAGTGGCCTCGCTTATAGCGAACCCACCTGGCGCGGCGCATGGCCTGACTCCGCGCAACGGCTTTTAAGGTCGATCGCACAGGTTTCGGTGAACGTCCCTTCCCGCCGGAGCCCCGCAGAAAAAGCTTGACCGATCGATCAGAAAAAGGCGAAAAACGGTACACATTACAAACATTTATTTGTGTACAATCATCCAGCCCCTAAACCGCGGGACGGTGGTGGAAAGGGCCTGGACACGGGTCGGCGTCATGATCCTTGCGTTGCCATAACCCTGGTGGTTATCGATACTGGCGCCGATTTTCGACCAACAAGAACACCCAAAACCGTGGAACCTTAGAATGAGCACTGCAATCAGTCCGACTGCTTATAACTATAAGGTCGTCCGCCAGTTCGCCATCATGACGGTGGTCTGGGGGATCCTTGGCATGGGGCTCGGCGTCTTCATTGCCTCGCAATTGGTATGGCCCCAGCTGAACCTGGACCTGCCATGGACGAGCTTCGGCCGCCTTCGCCCGCTGCACACCAACCTGGTGATCTTCGCCTTCGGAGGTTGCGCGCTGTTCGCCACCTCCTACTACGTCGTGCAGCGCACCTGCCAGACTCGGCTGATCTCCGACAGCATGGCCGCCTTTACCTTCTGGGGATGGCAGGCGGTGATCGTCGGCGCGCTGATCACCCTGCCGATGGGCTACACCACCACCAAGGAATACGCCGAGCTCGAATGGCCGCTGGCGATTCTCCTGGCCATCGTCTGGGTCACCTACGGCTTGGTGTTCTTCGGCACCATCGTCAAGCGCAAGACCAAGCACATCTATGTCGGCAACTGGTTCTACGGTGGCTTCATCGTGGTCACGGCGATGCTGCACATCGTCAACCACATGTCTCTGCCCGTCAGCCTGTTCAAGTCCTACTCGGCCTACTCCGGCGCCACCGACGCGATGATCCAGTGGTGGTACGGGCACAACGCCGTGGGCTTCTTCCTGACCACCGGCTTCCTGGGGATGATGTACTACTTCGTACCCAAGCAGGCCGAGCGTCCGATCTACTCCTATCGCCTGTCGATCGTCCACTTCTGGGCACTGATCACCCTGTACATCTGGGCAGGTCCTCACCACCTGCACTACACCGCGCTGCCTGACTGGGCGCAGTCGCTGGGCATGGTGATGTCGATCATCCTGCTGGCACCGAGCTGGGGCGGCATGATCAACGGCATGATGACCCTCTCCGGTGCCTGGCACAAACTGCGCACCGACCCGATCCTGCGCTTCCTGGTGGTCTCTCTGGCCTTCTATGGCATGTCCACCTTCGAAGGCCCGATGATGGCCATCAAGACCGTCAACTCGCTGTCGCACTACACCGACTGGACCATCGGCCACGTCCATGCCGGCGCCCTCGGTTGGGTCGCGATGATCTCCATCGGTTCGCTGTACCACATGATTCCGAAGGTCTATGGCCGCCAGCAGATGCACAGCGTCGGCCTGATCAACGCGCACTTCTGGCTGGCGACCATCGGCACCGTGCTGTACATCGCCTCGATGTGGGTCAACGGCATCACCCAGGGCCTGATGTGGCGCGCCATCAACGACGACGGCACCCTCACCTACTCCTTCGTCGAAGCCCTCCAGGCCAGCCACCCGGGCTACATCGTCCGCGCCTTGGGCGGTGCGTTCTTCGCCTCCGGCATGCTGCTGATGGCCTACAACGTCTACCGCACCGTCCGCGCCTCGAAGCCGGCCGAGGCTGAGGAAGCCGCCAAGATCGTCGTCGTGGGAGCTCACTGATGAAGCACGAAGCAGTCGAGAAGAATATTGGCCTGCTGGCCTTCTTCATGGTCATCGCCGTCAGCATCGGCGGCCTGACCCAGATCGTCCCGCTGTTCTTCCAGGACGTCACCAACAAGCCGGTCGAAGGCATGAAACCCCGCACCGCGCTAGAGCTCGAGGGCCGTGACATCTACATCCGCGAAGGCTGCGTTGGCTGCCACTCGCAGATGATCCGTCCGTTCCGTGCCGAGACCGAGCGCTACGGCCACTACTCGGTGGCCGGCGAGAGCGTGTGGGACCACCCGTTCCTGTGGGGCTCCAAGCGTACCGGTCCGGACCTGGCACGTGTGGGCGGGCGCTACTCCGATGACTGGCACCGTGCGCACCTGTACAACCCGCGCAACGTCGTGCCCGAGTCGAAGATGCCCTCCTACCCTTGGCTGGTGGAGAACAAGCTCGATGGCAAGGACACGCCGAAGAAAATGGAAGTCCTGCGCACCCTGGGCGTGCCCTACACCGACGAGGACATTGCCGGCGCCCGCGACGCGGTCAAGGGCAAGACCGAGATGGACGCCCTCGTGGCGTACCTGCAAGGCCTCGGCACCATCATCAAGAGCAAGCGGTGACACTGATGGATATCGGGATGATTCGCGGCCTGGGCACCGTCGTGGTGATGGTCGCCTTCGTAGGCCTGGCGCTGTGGGTGTTCAACCCACGGCGCAAGAAGGAGTTCGACGAGGCAACCCAGTTGCCGTTCGCCGATGATCCCGAAGCCAGCCGGCACGTCGAGCAAGCGCAAGCGAAAGCTTCTAGGAGCAAAGAACAATGACAACCTTCTGGAGTCTGTACGTCACCGTCCTGACCCTGGGCACCATCTTTTCCCTGACCTGGCTGTTGCTCTCCACCCGCAAGGGCCAGCGCGAGGAAATCACCGACGAGACCGTCGGCCATGCCTTCGACGGTATCGAGGAATACGACAACCCGCTGCCCAAGTGGTGGTTCTGGTTGTTCGTCGGCACCATTGTGTTCGCCCTGGGCTACCTGGTGCTGTATCCGGGCCTGGGTAACTGGAAAGGCATCCTGCCTGGCTACCAGTACCTGGATACCGAAAAGCAGACCGAGTTCTCCAACGGCCAGGCCGGCTGGACCGGCGTGCACGAGTGGGAAAAGGAAATGGCCAAGGCCGACGCCCGCTTCGGGCCGATCTTCGCCAAGTTCGCCGCCATGCCGGTCGAAGAAGTCGCCAAGGATCCACAGGCACTGAAGATGGGGGGCCGCCTGTTCGCCTCCAACTGCTCGGTGTGCCACGGCTCCGACGCCAAGGGCGCCTACGGCTTCCCCAATCTGACCGACAACGACTGGCGTTGGGGTGGTGAGCCTGAAACCATCAAGACCACCATCATGAATGGTCGTCACGGCGTCATGCCGGCCTGGGCGGAAGTGTTGGGCGAGCAAGGCGTGGCCGATGTCGCCGCCTTCGTCCTGACCAACCTCGATGGTCGTACGCTGCCCGAAGGCACCAAGGCCGACCCGGCCAATGGCCAGAAGCTCTTCGCCGCCAACTGCGTGGCCTGTCACGGCCCCGAAGGCAAAGGCACCCCAGCGATGGGCGCGCCTAACCTGACGCACCCGCAGGCGTTCATCTACGGCTCGAGCTTCGCCCAACTGCAGCAGACCATCCGCTACGGCCGTCAAGGCCAGATGCCGGCCCAGGCGCAGATGCAGGGCAACGACAAGGTCCACCTGCTGGCGGCCTATGTCTACAGCCTGTCGCACCAGGACGCTGCAGAACAGAAAGCAGAGTGACCACAGCAAGCGGCCCCGGCGATCAACACCGGGGCCGCTTTTTTGGGGCTGGCAGGATTGATAGGAGGAAGCGCTACCGGATTCCGAAGGACAAGGCACTGAGAAATTCTCTGGTGAACAGGCATCGAGCCTGACTTACCCAGAGGATTTACGAAATGACCTACCCCACCTATCCCGTAGCCCTACCCCCGAAACAGCCTGGCCGCTATGGCAACCGCCCAACACCCAGAGCCTTCGTGTTCGCATCCGATCCACAGTACCCATGGACGCCCGCTTCCGACTACGGCGAGTATGAAAGCGATGCCGACCGCAACAAAGCGTCACAAGCCTTGATCAACGAGCAGTACGCCAGCATTGCGAGCTACCGCGACAGCTTGGGCGGCACGGGCATCCCGGTGATGATCAATGGTGACATGACTGCCTACGGGCACGGCTGGCAACGCAAAGTCCTCTACCCGATCATCGAACGCCACCTGCAAGAGAACTACTACTTCGGCCTGGGTAACCATGACTACAGGAACAACGTCACCGATGAATCCGGGGGCTCATTCAACAACGGCGGGCCCAGGGACAGTGTGATAGATCTGATCGACCATCACCGAGGGCTCGTGGACACGATGGATGTCGCGACCTCCGGCAGCTACAAGCAGACCAGCTATAGCGGCAGCCTGGGGTATAGCATCAGTTTCGGTCGGGTTCGCCTGATCCAGCTGAACAATGAGCCAACCTATCGCGTGGACTTCGACAGTGGCTGGGCATGGCCTTTCGAGCACCGTCACAAGTTCAGGGTCAGCGACGCGCTGGGTTGGCTGGAGGGGCAATTGGAAGAAGCCTATGAGAACGGCCAGATCATCCTGCTCAACCTGCATCAACCAGACGATTGGGACGGCACCGAGGAGGATCTGATGCACTTCAGGGACATGATCAACCACTTCCAGGTCAACGCCGTGTTCGGCGGCCACCATCACACAGCAGCCGGAGGCTGGTATCGCTCTAACAGGCAATATGGCGTGGTGCCCGTCTTTCTGAGTGGCTCGGCCTCCCAGCGAACTTACCTGCTGGCCGAGCTGGACAACGATGCCCAGGGGCTGACCGTCAAATGCGTCAGGAACAATGACTGGACCCAGGCCGAAACCCTGAGGCACCTGAGGCTGTATCGGGCATAGACACTTGCCTGCGGCGGGCACGCCTTGTCAATTGACCTGCGTCAAGGCGAGCCCCATTACACGATAATCAATTACAACCCAATGCGACTTAACGCCGCAGCCACACCCCAGGTGCCATGACGGGCGTATCATGCTCCCAGACACCTGACTGGTAACAAACGCGGCCGGCATGCACTGGCCGCAGCGTTTTTCCACTGCCGTGGGACATGATGATGAGCAAGCAAATTCCGGTACATGACGTCACCCCGCCCGCCAAGAAAGGCAAAGAATCCGTCGACCTCTACGCCTCCCGGGAAAAAATTTACACCCGTGCCTTCACCGGCCTCTTCCGCAGGCTGCGCATGGTCGGCGGGGCGATCCTGTTCCTGCTCTACTTCGGCACCGTGTGGCTGAACTGGGGCGACCACCAGGCCGTATGGTGGAACCTGCCCGAGCGCAAGTTCTACATCTTCGGCGCCACCATCTGGCCGCAGGACTTCATCCTGCTCTCGGGCCTGCTGATCGTGTCGGCCTTCGGCCTGTTCTTCATCACCGTGTTCGCCGGCCGCGTCTGGTGCGGCTACACCTGTCCGCAGAGCGTCTGGACATGGATCTTCATGTGGTGCGAAAAAGTCACCGAGGGTGACCGCAACCAGCGCATGAAGCTCGACAAGGCGCCAATGAGCACCAACAAGTTCCTGCGCAAGGCCGCCAAGCACAGCCTGTGGTTGCTGATCGGTTTCGTCACCGGCATGACCTTCGTCGGCTACTTCTCGCCCATTCGTGAACTGGTCAGCGAATTCTTCACTGGCCAAGCCGATGGCTGGGCGTATTTCTGGGTCGCGTTCTTCACCTTGGCCACCTATGGCAATGCCGGCTGGCTGCGTGAGCAGGTGTGCGTGTACATGTGTCCCTATGCCCGCTTCCAGAGCGTGATGTTCGACAAAGACACCCTGATCGTCTCCTACGACCCACGCCGCGGCGAGACCCGTGGCCCACGCAAGAAGGACATCGACTACAAGGCCAAAGGCCTGGGCGACTGCATCGACTGCACCATGTGCGTGCAGGTCTGCCCCACCGGCATCGACATTCGCGATGGCCTGCAGATCGAATGCATCGGCTGCGCCGCCTGCATCGACGCCTGCGACAACATCATGGAGAAGATGGACTATCCAAAAGGGCTGATCAGCTACACCACCGAACACAACCTGTCCGGGCAGAAGACCCACATGCTGCGCCCGCGCCTGATCGGTTATGCCTTGGTGCTGCTGGTGATGATCGGCCTGCTCGCCACCGCCTTCGCCACCCGTTCGCTGGTGGGCTTCGACGTCAGCAAGGACCGGGTGCTGTACCGCGAGAACGCCCAAGGGCGGATCGAGAACGTGTACAGCCTCAAGGTCATGAACAAGGACCAACGTGATCACGTCTATGTGCTCGACGCTACCGGCCTGCCTGGCCTGCAGCTCGAAGGCCATCGCGAGATCCGCGTCGCCGCCGGCGATATCGTCAGCCTGCCGGTGCAGCTGTCGGTCGCGCCCGAGCAATTGCCCTCGACCACCAACGAAATCACCTTCATCCTCAAGGACGCCGACCAAAGCGCCACCCAGGTTGAAGCCAAGAGCCGCTTCATCGGCCCGCAAATCCGCTGAGAGAGAACTCGACAATGCCTGCCGCAACCGCCGACAGCCCCTGGTACAAGCACCTTTGGCCCTGGATCATCATCGGCATCCTGACCACCTCGGTGTGCCTGAGCCTGACCATGGTCAGCATCGCCGTGCGCAACCCCGACAACCTGGTGAACGACAACTACTACGAGGCCGGCAAGGGGATCAACCGCTCTCTGGACCGTGAGCTGCTGGCCCAGACCCTCAACCTCAAGGCCAGCGTGCACCTGGACGAGCTGACCGGCGAAGTCGACGTACGCCTGACCGGCAACAGCGACCCGCAGACGCTGGAGTTGAACCTGATCTCGCCCACACAGCCAGACAAGGACCGCAAGGTCCAGCTGGCCCGCAGCGAGCCCGGCCGCTACCTCGGCCAGCTCGACGACCGGGTCGAAGGCCGGCGTTTCGTCGAGCTGCTGGGCAGCGAGGATGGCCACGTCTGGCGCCTGTTCGAGGAGGAGAAGGTCGCCCATGGTGTCACCCTGGAGCTGGGTGACGAAGCCCTGCAGGGTGCCGAGCACCAAGAATGAACCGTCGCATGCTTGGGGGCGCTTTGCGCCCCTTTCGCGGCACAAGACATTAAGACCGCGCCAACATGACCCAACCCATCCCCTGCTACCACTGCGACCTCCCCGTCCCCGCCGGCAGCCGCTTCACCGCGGTGGTCCTGGGCGAGTCGCGTCAGTTCTGCTGCCCCGGCTGCCAGGCGGTGGCCGAGTCGATCGTCGCGGGCGGCCTGGAGCACTACTACCAGCACCGCAGCGACACCAGCGCCAACCCCGAAGCCCTGCCGCGCCAGTTGCAGGATGAGTTGGCGCTGTACGATCGCACCGATGTGCAACAGACCTTCGTGCGCCACCAGGGCGAGTTGTCCGAAGCCACGCTGATGATCGAAGGCATCAGTTGCGCCGCCTGCGGCTGGCTGATCGAAAAGCACCTGCGCAACCTGGCCGGCGTCACCGAAGCACGCCTGAACCTGTCCAATCATCGCCTGCTGGTGACCTGGGACGACCGCCAACTGGCCCTTTCTCATCTGCTGTCCGAGCTGCGCCAGATCGGCTACGCCGCCCACCCCTACCAGCCGGACCAGGCCGCCGAACGCCTCGCCCAGGAAAACCGCAGCGCCCTGCGCCGCCTCGGCGTGGCGGGCCTGCTGTGGTTCCAGGCGATGATGGCGACCATGGCCACCTGGCCGGAATTCAACATCGACCTGAGCCCCGAGCTGCACACCATCCTGCGCTGGGTCGCGCTGTTCCTGACCACTCCGATCGTGTTCTACAGCTGCGCACCGTTCTTCAAAGGGGCCGCCCGCGATCTACGCACACGCCACCTGACCATGGACGTCTCGGTGTCGCTGGCCATCGCCCTGGCCTATGGCGCCGGCATCTGGACTGCGATCACCGGCAGCGGCGAGCTGTATTTCGACACCGTGGGCATGTTCGCGCTGTTCCTGCTCACCGGCCGCTATCTGGAACGCCGTGCCCGGGAGCGCACGGCAGCGGCCACCGCCCAACTGGTCAACCTGCTGCCCGCCTCCTGCTTGCGTCTGGATGACGCCGGAAACGCCGAGCGCATCCTGCTGGGCGAGCTCAATCAGGGCGACCGGGTCCAGGTATTGCCTGGCGCTGTGATCCCCGCCGACGGGCGCATCGTCGATGGTCGCTCCAGCGTCGACGAATCCCTGCTCACCGGGGAATACCTGCCGCTCGCGCGCCAAGTCGGCGACCGGGTCACTGGCGGCACGCTGAACGTTGAAAGCCCCCTGACCGTGGAAGTCGAGGCGCTGGGTCAGGCCTCCCGCCTCTCGGCCATCGTCCGCCTGCTGGAACGCGCCCAGTCGGAAAAACCGCACCTGGCCGAAATCGCCGACCGCGCCTCGCAGTGGTTCTTGCTGTTCACATTGGTGGCGAGCGCGGCCATCGGCCTGCTGTGGTGGCAGCTCGATGCCGCGCGGGCCTTTTGGATCGTCCTGGCCATGCTGGTGGCGACCTGCCCTTGCGCGTTGTCCCTGGCCACGCCGACCGCCCTCACCGCCGCCACCGGCACCCTGCACAAGCTGGGCCTGCTGGTGACCCGTGGTCATGTGCTGGAAGGGCTGAATCAGGTCGACACGGTGATCTTCGACAAGACCGGCACCCTGACCGAGGGCCGCCTGGCCCTGCGCAGCATCCACCCCCTGGGGGCGCTCTCTGCCGATCGCTGCCTGGCGCTGGCCGCCGCACTGGAGAACCGCTCCGAACACCCTATCGCCCGCGCCTTCGGTCGCACCGCGCTGCCAGCCGAAGATGTGCAGACCGTGCCTGGACTAGGGCTGGAGGGGCACTTCGACGGGCAGCAGTTGCGCATTGGCCAGGCCACGTTCGTCTGCGCGTTGAGCGGTGCCCAGCTCCCGCCGGTGCCAGAGGCCCGTGGCCAATGGCTGCTGCTGGGCGATCGCCAAGGCCCACTGGCCTGGTTCGGCCTGGATGATCGGCTGCGCGATGACGCGCCCGCCCTGCTCGCCGCCTGCAAAGCCCGCGGCTGGCACACCCTGCTGCTGTCGGGCGACAGCTCGCCGATGGTCGCCGAAGTGGCCGCGCAACTGGGCATCGACCAGGCCATTGGTGGCCTGCGCCCGGATGACAAGCTGGAACGACTCAAGACCCTGCAGGCCCAGGGTCGCAAGGTGCTGATGCTGGGCGACGGGGTCAACGACGTGCCGGTACTGGCCGCCGCCGACATCAGCATCGCCATGGGCTCGGCCACTGACCTGGCCAAGACCTGCGCCGACGCGGTGCTGCTGTCCAACCGCCTGGATGCGCTGGTGCAAGCCTTCGACCTGGCCCGGCGCACGCGCCGCAATATCATCGAGAATCTGCTCTGGGCGACCCTGTATAATGGCCTCATGCTGCCGTTCGCCGCCCTCGGCTGGATCACGCCGGTCTGGGCGGCCATCGGCATGTCGGTCAGTTCGCTGATCGTGGTGCTCAATGCCCTGCGCCTGACCCGGCCCAGAGGCGCGAGCCTGCCAGCGAGCGAGACGCCCGCGACCGAAAGGAAACCGCTATGCCCGCCCTCTACGTCATGATCCCCGCGGCCCTGCTGATCGTCGGCGTGGCCGTGTACATCTTCTTCTGGGCAGTGGACAGCGGCCAATACGACGACCTCGACAGCCCCGCCCACAGCATCCTGTTCGACGACCAGGACCCCCGCCACCAGGCCGCGGTCAAACCCGACCAAAGCCAGTCCGACGACAAGGATCCGCCCGCCCGTGCCTGACCTGCTTCCATTGCTCGGCTCGGCGCTGGTCCTCGGCCTGCTCGGCGGTGGGCACTGCCTGGGCATGTGTGGCGGCCTGATGGGCGCCCTCACGCTGGCCATCCCCCCGGAGCAACGCAGCCGTCGCCTGCGCCTTCTGCTGGCCTACAACCTGGGGCGTGTGCTGAGCTACGCCACCGCCGGCCTGTTGCTGGGCCTGGCCGGCGTGGCGCTGGCCAGCAGCCCTTTGGCCCAGGGGCTGCGAGTGGTCGCCGCCCTGCTGCTGATCGCCATGGGGCTGTACCTGGCGGGCTGGTGGAGTGGCCTGACTCGCATCGAAGCAGTGGGTCGCGGCTTGTGGCGGCACATCCAGCCCGTGACCACCCGCCTGCTGCCCGTCTCCAGCCTGCCCCGTGCCCTGTTGCTTGGTGCCCTATGGGGCTGGCTGCCCTGCGGCCTGGTCTACAGCACTTTGTTGTGGGCCGCCAGCCAGGGCAATGCCGCTCATAGCGCGGCCCTGATGCTGGCGTTCGGCATCGGCACCTGGCCGGTCCTGGTGGCCACGGGGCTGGCCGCCGAACGCATCGGCGCCCTGCTTCGTCGGCGCGGTGTGCGCATGGCCGGGGGGGTGCTGGTGATCCTGTTCGGCCTGTGGACCCTGCCAGGGCCGCACCAGCATTGGTTGATGGGGCACTGACGCGGCACCACCCTGCCAGCGCATCCAGACCCCGTTGATGCAAATCAAGACGGGCTCCGACAGGCCGCCCTAGACTCCGGACACTGCCGCTCTCTCCGGGGACCACCATGCTCGACGACCTACGCTGGGACTGCGACCTGATCCGCCGCTACGATCTGGCCGGCCCACGCTACACCTCCTATCCGACCGCCATGCAACTGCACGGCGAAGTGGGTTCGTTCGACCTGCTCCACGCCCTGCGCGAGAGCCGTCGCGCGGTCCGCCCACTGTCGCTGTACGTCCACGTGCCGTTCTGCGCCAACATCTGCTACTACTGTGCCTGCAACAAGGTCATCACCAAGGACCGCGCCAGGGCCCAACCTTATCTGCAACGCCTGGAGCAGGAAATCCAGCTGATCGCCTGCCATCTGGATACCAAGCAGCAGGTCGAGCAATTGCACTTCGGCGGAGGCACGCCCACCTTCCTCAGTCATGTCGAACTGCGCCAACTGATGGCCACCCTGCGCCAGCACTTCCACCTGCTCGACGATGATTCCGGCGACTACGGTATCGAGATCGACCCGCGCGAAGCGGACTGGTCGACCATGGGCCTGCTGCGCGAACTGGGCTTCAACCGTGTCAGCCTGGGTGTACAAGACCTGGACCCAGCCGTCCAGCGCGCAGTCAATCGCCTGCAAAGCCTGGAGCAGACCCGCACCCTGATCGAGGCCGCACGCACCCTGCAGTTCCGCTCGGTCAATCTCGATCTGATCTACGGCCTGCCCAAGCAGACCCCTGAAGGCTTCGCCCGCACCGTCGAGGAAGTGATCCGCCTGCAGCCGGACCGCCTCTCGGTATTCAACTACGCCCACCTGCCCGAGCGTTTCATGCCCCAGCGACGCATCGACAGCACTGAGCTGCCGACGCCTTCGGCCAAGCTGGAAATGCTCCAGGCCACCATCGAGCAACTGACCGGCGCCGGCTACCGCTACATCGGCATGGACCACTTCGCCCTGCCCGACGACGAACTGGCCATTGCCCAGGAAGAAGGCACCCTGCAGCGCAACTTCCAGGGCTACACCACCCACGGCCACTGCGACCTGATCGGCCTGGGTGTATCGGCCATCAGCCAGATCGGCGATCTGTACTGCCAGAACAGCAGCGACCTGGCCACCTACCAGGACACGCTCTCCACCGCCCAACTGGCGACCCAGCGCGGGCTGCTGTGCAACCCGGATGACCGGCTGCGCCGCGCGGTGATCCAGCAATTGATCTGCCATTTCGAACTGGACTTCGACACCATCGAACAAGCCTTCACCATCGACTTTCGTGGCTACTTCAAGGACCAGTGGCCGCAGTTACAGGTGATGCAGCGCGATGGTCTGATCAGCCTGGATGCCAAGGGCATACGGGTACTCCCGGCCGGGCGCCTGCTGGTGCGCTCGGTGTGCATGGTGTTCGACGCCTACCTGGCCATGCACAACCAGCAGCGCTTCTCTCGGGTGATATGAACTGACCGAGTCGATCAACCGCATGGACAGAACGCCTTGTCAGGCACACTATGGGCAATTGACAGGCCTCGGCACACTCCCGCCGAGGCCCGGCCAGGTCGCACCACAATAGCGCGCGCTGGCCTACAACCTATGCTGTGAGTTACCCTTACAGCTTATGTGTGCTTTCCCACAAGGATCGATAGAAATGTCCGAGCCAGTCAAACTGCGCCCACACAACCAGGCCCATTGCAAGGATTGCAGCCTGGCCCCCCTGTGCCTGCCGCTGTCACTCAATCTGGAGGACATGGACGCACTGGATGAAATCGTCAAGCGTGGCCGTCCCCTGAAGAAGGGTGAGTTCCTGTTCCGCCAGGGTGACAATTTTGGCTCGGTCTACGCCGTACGTTCCGGCGCCCTGAAAACGTTCAGCCTCAGTGATGGCGGCGAAGAGCAGATCACCGGCTTCCACCTCCCCAGCGAGCTGGTCGGGTTGTCGGGCATGGACACCGAGACCTATCCGGTATCGGCCCAGGCCCAGGAAACCACCTCGGTCTGCGAAATTCCTTTCGAACGCCTGGATGAACTGTCGGTCCAGCTGCCGCAATTGCGTCGCCAGTTGATGCGGGTGATGAGCCGGGAGATTCGTGACGACCAGCAAATGATGCTGCTGCTGTCGAAAAAGACCGCAGACGAACGTATCGCCACGTTCCTGGTCAACCTTTCCGCCCGCTTCCGCGCCCGTGGTTATTCTGCCAACCAGTTCCGCCTGAGCATGTCGCGCAACGAAATCGGCAACTATCTGGGCCTGGCGGTGGAAACCGTGTCGCGGGTGTTCACTCGCTTCCAGCAAAACGGCCTGATCAAGGCCGAGGGCAAGGAAGTGCACATCCTCGACCCGATCCAGCTGTGCGCGCTGGCGGGTGGCGCGATAGAAGCCTGAAGCCGCACCGGCAAGGTATACTGGCGCATCCGTTTTCCAGGAAAGCCACATGCACAGCGATACCTTCGACCTCAAAGCCCTGATCCGCCCGGTCCCGGACTTTCCCAAGCCGGGCGTGATCTTCCGCGACATCACCCCTCTGTTCCAGTCGCCGCGCGGGCTGCGCTATGTGGCCGACCAGTTCATCGAGCGTTATGTCGAGGCCGAGTTCAGCCACATCGGTGCCATGGACGCCCGGGGCTTCCTGATCGGCTCGATCATTGCCCACCAGTTGAACAAGCCCCTGATCCTGTTCCGCAAGCAGGGCAAACTGCCGGCCGACGTGCTGTCGGAGGCTTATCAGACCGAGTACGGCGAAGCGTTCCTTGAAGTGCACGCCGACAGCCTGTGCGAAGGCGATTCGGTGTTGATCTTCGATGACCTGATCGCCACCGGCGGCACTCTACTGGCGGCTGCCAATCTGATCCGCCGCACCGGTGCCGAAGTGTTCGAAGCTGCGGCGATCATCGACCTGCCTGAGCTGGACGGCTCCCGTCGCCTGCAGGCTGCAGGTGTGCCGACCTTCTGCCTGACCGAGTTTTCGCTGAGCGAATACTGAAGTCGTGCTGCGCCGGGGCCGCAAGGCGGCCCTGCTCATTGATTCAGAGTGAAATCGGCTTACGCCCGGCGAAGGCATGAGCCAAGGTTCCACCATCCACCAACTCCAGCTCCCCCCCCAGCGGCACGCCATGGGCAATGCGCGAGGCGATCAGGCCTTTCTCGGTCAGCAGTTGAGCGATGTAATGGGCAGTCGCCTCCCCCTCCACCGTAGGGTTGGTCGCCAGGATCACTTCGGTGAAGCTCCCCTGCTCCTCGATCCGCGCCATCAACTGTGGAATCCCGATTGCGTCCGGCCCGAGCCCGTCCAACGGCGACAGGTGCCCCTTGAGGACAAAGTAGCGGCCTCGGTAGCCCGTCTGCTCCACGGCATACACATCCATCGGACCTTCCACCACGCAGAGTTGAGTGTCGTCTCGGCGCGTGTCGGCGCATTGCGGGCACAGCTCCTGCTCGGTCAGCGTCCGGCATTGACGGCAGTGGCCGACGCCTTCCATGGCTTGGCTCAGGGCCTGGGCCAGGCGTAGGCCACCACTGCGGTCGCGCTCGAGCAACTGCAGGGCCATACGCTGGGCGGTTTTCTGACCGACACCGGGCAGTGTGCGCAGGGCGTCAATCAGTTGGCGAATCAGGGGGCTGAAGCTCATGGGAAAGGCCTGACAGATCAATAGGAGGCGGTTTATACCGGCCGGGGTCATATACGTCAAATACACCCTCCTTCAAGCGGCCACAAGCAGCGACCTCATCTCCCGACGCGCTTGTGCTTGTGCTTGTGCTTGCTCTTGCTCTTGCTCTTGCTCTTGCTCTTGCTCTTGCTCTTGCTCTTGCTCTTGCTCTTGCTCTTGCTCTTGCTCTTTATGCGCGATTGCCCAGACGCCGCCAATCGCGACTTCAGGAGGCCGAGTGGAGGCACCCGTAGGGGCAGGCGCGCAGCGCCCTTCGGCGTGAGCCGAAGTCGCGAGATGGAGACTTGCGCAGCAAGTTGGAGGCCGCGAAGCCCCGGAGGGTGTCGCAGCGGAGGGAACCCCGGAGCGCAGCGCAGGGGCCGTATGCAGGAGCCAGCCTTTTTTGGTTACTTTTTGGGGCGTTTGCCAAAAAGTGACCCGCCGTAAGGGCGGAAAAGGGAATCAGCGCCCCCATCGCAAAAGGATATATTCACCGCCATTAGCCCCCTGAAAACCACCTCTAGGGGCCTGGAAATAGCGTAAATATCCGTTCCCTGCACCGGCGCAGACTCACCTTTTCGCCCTTACGGCGACCTCCTTTTTTTCTTGGAAAAAAGGAGGCAAAAACCGCCTGCTCCTGCATCCGGCCCCTGCGCCTCGCTCCGGGGTTCCCTCCGCTACGGCGCCTTCCGGGGCTTCGCGGCCTCCGACTTGCTACGCAAGTCTCCATCTCGCGACTTCGGCTACGCCGAAGGGCGCTGCGCGCCTGCCCCTACAGGCACCTCCACTCGGCCTCCTGAAGTCGCGATTGGCGGTGTCTGGACTATCGCGTATGAAGAGCAAAAACTACGGGCACGGGCATGGACATGGGCAACGAACGCGTTGTAACTGATGTGTTGGGTCAGCATGGCTTTTCACAAGCCAAATAAAAAGCCGCTCCGATCATCGGTAGCGGCTTTTCAAGGTGCAACCAGTCTTGCCGGCCAAGCAACCGTTAGAACGGCATCTTGAAGCCCGGCGGCAACTGCATGCCTGCAGTCATGCTGCCCATCTTCTCCTGGCTGTTCTGCTCGACCTTGCGCACGGCGTCGTTGACCGCAGCGGCGATCAAGTCTTCCAGCACTTCCTTGTCCTCTTGCATCAGGCTGTCGTCGATGCTGATTCGCTTGACATCATGACGACCGGTCATCACCACGCTGACCAGGCCGGCACCGGATTGGCCAGTCACTTCAGCATTGGCCAGCTCTTCCTGCATCTTGGCCATTTTTTCCTGCATCTGCTGGGCCTGCTTCATCAGGCCGGCCATGCCACCTTTCATCATGGGGTACACCTCGATTGGGTCATATGATGCGCCCTGGCTCGCGACTGGACGCATGGTTATCCGTTTATTCGCCCTGGCTGACCAAGGCTTGCACAGGCTCAATAGTATCCTGTCGTACCGTCGCACCGAACTGCCGGATCATCTGCTGGATGAGTGGGTCCTGTTCGATCGACACCTCAGCCTCGCGCTGGCGCTCCGCGCGCTTGCGGGCCGCGGCCTGGGCCGGAGTTTCCTGCTCGGGGCGGATCAGTTCGATCTTCAGTCGCAGGGTACGCCCCAGGTGCTGGTTGAGCGCTTCGTTCAGACGACGCTGCTGGGTCGTGTTGAACAGCGCACCCTGCCCTGGATCCAGGTGCAGCAGCCAATCGTCACCATCAGCGGCAATCAGCGTACAGTTTGCGGCGATGTTGCCTGTCATACCGGAGACAGGCAACTGTGGGAATAATTCCAGCCATTGCAGGGCTAGACCTGTGGCCGGCTTGGCCGCCGGCAGAGGCTCCGGCGCCTTGGCCGGTTCGGCTTCGTGTACATGCTCGGCCAACTCGTCCAAGTAGCTGAAACCGGCCGGGTCGCTGTCCGGCGTGTAGTAATCCTCATCCAGCGGCGGCTCGTCGTCACGATCCATACCGGCCAAGCCGTAGGCAGACGGATCGAAGGGCGGCTCGTCATCGCTGGATTGGCTCTGGTTGGGCACTGGAACAGGCTGAGCCTGCGGCGCGGGCGAGGCGTCGGGCACTGGAGGCGCGGCCGGCTCTTCCCACGGCAAGTCGATGACGTCCTCAACCACCACGTCCGGCTCCGGCGCAGAAACCTCGACCTGCGGCTCGGGCTCAGGCTCAGGTGCCGGTTCTACAACCGCTGGCGGCGGCTCGATCGCCGGCACAACGGCTGGCTCGACAGCAGCAGGTACTTGGGCCACAGCCGCGGACTGCTCGGGAACGCTGGCAACAGGCGGCTCGACGACAGGTGCCGCGGCTGCCACCGGTTTTGCCGGATCAGCTGTGGCCTGGCTGATCCCCACCGGCTTTAGTGCCGGCTTCGGCGCATCTTCGGCATCCGCCGGGCGGAAGGCCAGCATCCGCAGCAGAACCATCTCGAATCCGCCCCGCGGATCCGGCGCCAACGGCAGGTCCCGACGACCGATCAGGCCCATCTGGTAATAGAACTGCACATCCTCGGCCGGCAATGCCGAGGCCAGGGCCAGTACTCGGTCGCGATCGCCCTGGCCATTGTCCACGGCCTCGGGCAGCGCCTGGGCAATGGCGACCCGGTGCAGCACATTGAGCATCTCGGCCAGCACGCCATTCCAGTCCGGCCCCTGTTCGGCGAGGTTGCGCACCGCTTCCAGAAGCGCCCGGGCATCGCCCTCCAACAACGCCTGGAGCACGCCATACACCTGACCATGATCGAGGGTACCGAGCATCGCCCGGACATCGGCGGCCAGCACCTTGCCCTCGCCGAAGGCAATGGCCTGATCGGTCAGGCTCATGGCGTCGCGCATGGAGCCGTCGGCCGCACGGCCGAGCAGCCACAGGGCATCTTCCTCGAACGGCACATTCTCGGCGCCCAGCACATGGCTCAGGTGCTCGACCACCCGCTCCGGGCTCATGTTCTTCAACGAGAACTGCAGGCAACGCGACAGAATGGTCGCAGGAAGCTTCTGTGGATCGGTGGTGGCGAGGATGAATTTGACGTAGGGCGGTGGCTCTTCCAGCGTCTTCAACAGGGCGTTGAAGGAGTGGGTGGAGAGCATGTGCACTTCGTCGATCAGGTAGACCTTGAACCGCCCACGGCTCGGCGCGTACTGCACGTTGTCGAGCAGTTCACGGGTGTCTTCGACCTTGGTCCGGCTCGCGGCGTCGATTTCGATCAGGTCGACGAAACGCCCTTCGTCGATCTCCCGGCAGACCGAACAGGTACCGCACGGCGTAGAGGTGATACCGGTTTCGCAGTTCAGGCACTTGGCGATGATGCGCGCGATCGTGGTCTTGCCCACGCCGCGAGTGCCGGTGAACAGATAGGCATGGTGCAGGCGCTGGTTGTCCAGGGCGTTGATCAAAGCCTTGAGCACATGGGCCTGGCCGACCATTTCGCGGAACGAGCGCGGGCGCCATTTACGTGCAAGAACCTGATAACTCATCAAAAAACCATCGCAACCTGAACAAGCGGAAGATCGCTAATGCTAGCGGAGCGGGGGCAAAATTGCACCCTGCCGAACTCGTCTAAGCTATGGACAAGCGCACGCATTGGCAGCGATCAAGGAGGATTGACGTGCAGCGAGCCCTGCTCATCCTCATGCTCTGGGCCGGCAATGCCCTGGCCGAGCAACCCGTGCTGCGATTTTCCGTGGCCGAAAGCTGGAGCATGCCCCTGATTCGCATCGAGCAGGACCAGCCCGTGGAGGGCATCCTGTACGACCTGATGCAGACCCTGGCCCAAGAAGCGGGCATACGGGCGGAGTATCACGTGATGGCGCGCCTGCGGGTGCAACAGGCCATGGACGCGGGAGAGGTCGATGTGCGCTGCCATGTCACCCCGGCGTGGTTCGACGACCGATTCGACAGGTTCCTGTGGAGCGTCCCCCTCCTTCACCAGCGCGACCTGCTGGTCGGCAGCCCTGGCCAGTACACGCCTACCCGTCTTGAACAATTACCCGAACAAGCAGTAGGCACGGTACTGGGCTACCGCTACCCTGCCCTGGACTCACTGTTTGCCCAAGGTCGGCTACTGCGCGAGGACAGCCGCAACCAGGTACTCGCCTTGCAAAAACTCCAGGCCGGCCGCTACCGCCATGCCGTGAGCAACGAATTCTCACTGCTATGGTTCAACCGCACACTCCCCCCTGAGCAACGATTACAGGCCCTCGCCGTACTGGAAGAGCAGGACCTGAGCTGTATCGTGCGCAACGACCCGGCAGTTCCCGCCCAGGCAGTACTCCGCGCACTGGCGCACATGAAGCAATCGGGCCAGATCGAGCGAATCCTGCAGCGCTACAGCACGCCGTCAACACAGCCGGTCAGTTCGCAGACAGTGACGTCGTCCCAGATTTCCGATCACTGACCCTCACCACGACCCCGCCTGCATTACCACAGCGCTCAAGAACAACCCCATTCCAAACACCCCATGCGTCGCCACGCTGCGCATGCAACTGGCCAGCGACCTGGGCCAAGCCGCGGGATTCTCATTGGACGAAGTGGGGGCGATGCTGGTGGAGCAGCAGGTCGATCGACAGATGCTGCAGGACAAGGCCGAGGAGCTAGATCAACGAATCAAGCGCTTGCAAGCGATGAGCAAAGGCCTACGTCATGCAGCGGCGTGCCCCGAAGAAGATCACCTCAACTGCCCGACCTTCCAGCGTCTGATGAAGCTTGCTGCCGCCGGTACACGAGCGAAAAAGCAGGCCAAACCTCAATAACCATGTGATTCCCGGAACGGCTGGCTCTTGTGATAGGCCACCCACTCCTCCACTTCATAGGGCAGGTAAAGCTGACGCCGCGCCCGTGAAAGCGCGATGTACACCGCGCAGACCCGGGCATCGAACGCATAGGCGTCCCTGAAGGGGTCCGTGCTCATCAGTTCAGGCGTCAACAGCACGCGCTCGAATTCCAGCCCTCCCGCGTCCTGGGCCAGCATCAACGAGATGCTGCCGGGCTGGCCCGATATCCGAGCCTTGACCTTGTTCAGCTCAGCGATCCGGAAGCCTTCCTGCAGCCTGGCCTCGACCCACAAGAATGCACCGTCGTGCTGATGAATATCGCGAACTTGCCGCCAGTCCGTGGTGTGAGCGAAGTACGGATGCGATTCGTCCCTATCCTGCTCGCCTCTGAACAACCTGATCGCGCTTTCCATGAAACCCTGCAGGTTCATCTGCTCGGCAAGGGCGATTGCGTAATGCTTGCCCGCCAGCTCCATGGCCCACTTCATCGCGTCCCAATGGGATGCGGCCAACACCACGCAGTCCTCCGGCGGCACAAAGCCTTCGGGATAGAACTCCACGCCGACCTCGGCGCTACCCGCGCCCTCGAACGCCAGCTTGGACTTTTGCGAATGCACGCTGATCAGCGGATTGATCAAGCGCTCCACCTGAGGCCCACTGCGCACGGAGAAGGTGATATCGCGCTGGCGCACCTCTCGCTGCCTGCGCAATCCCGGCCCCCAGGCGCGCTGGTACTCATCGCCAAGCGTAATCAGGACCTGACGGCCGCGCTCGATGATCTGCAGCAAGGACGCCGGCACGTCCTGGCTCTCGTCGATGATCACATGGCTATAGCGCGCCGGCACGCTGCAGCCGGCAAGGCTTGCACGCTTGATCAACAGCAGTGCCAGAAACCCCGTATGGCTGTCCCACGCCGGATTGGCCTGCAGGTAGGTCCACAACCGGCTTGAGTACTCCAGCAACACCCGGCTGTCGATGTTGGACAAGGGCTGCTCGAAGAACGGCAGATGCCGGGCCGTGATGCTGTAGTCCCAGGATTCGCAATAGTTCTTCAATAGTTCGAGGCAAATCTCCAGCGCTTTCTCTGGCCCGTACTGACGAAAACCGAGAATACCCAGCTCCTCGGCCAAGGCACGTTTGCGCGGCAGCCTCACGGCCTTGGCAGGCGCGCGCCGCGAACCTTGCAACAATTCTTGGGCGAACTCACCAAACGTCTTGCCTCGCTTGCTGTCGGCAGCGACACCCAGGCGGCGGCGCAGGGTGTGCAATTTGCCCGGGGTACGCGCCAACGGCAGCACCCTCCCCGCTGGCAGGCAGTCCATCAATGCGCCGAGCAAATAACTCTTGCCGATACCGGCATAGCCTTGGACATGCAGGTCCTCGTCCGGATTGGCCCGCACGACCCTGACCAGCTTGTCCTGCTCGGCGGTGAGCCAGCGCTCCCTGTCGAAACCCGTGATCGCCTGCTGACGAAACGGGTTGTTGCGCAGGTAACGGCGAATCTTGAACTCGAAATCCCATTTGCCATCAGGCAACAGATACTCGCCGGCCGCCACTTCGTCAGCCATCAGCAAATGCAGCTTCGAGCCTTTGATGGCTTCCAAACCGAAATACAGCTTTCGCGCATCGAACAACCGCCGCGCTTCCGACAACAATCCCACCCCTGGGGAATGACGAACATCGACCGACCAGGCGAGAAGCTTGGCCAGCACCTTCTCGGCCGCCGCTGGATCGAGCACCTGCCCCTTGGCCTCGGCAAGATTCTGGACGACCAGTACCGCAGCCAGCTGCGCATCGCCCAGCGCATCGAGCGCACCGTGATCCGGAGCATCGAGCAACCCCTGGCAAGTCTCCAGGGTGACCGGCAGAAACACGGGGTTGGTGAAATCGTAATGTTCAGGTTGCATACGCGCTCACGGGAAAATCATTCAACACGGCAAGGCCCGCCGGCCTTAGCCACTGTCAGGGTGTATTCGTACGCCCCAAGGCTGCCCGACATGCCGCCCGGGTAGCTTCGTGCCTCTGGATGATCGGCTTCCAGCATGCCGTCGAGTTCATAGAGCGCCATTTCCAGCAGCTTGCGCAGGTCCCGGGCACTGCCCGCCGAAACGTTGAGCTCGAAGCTCAAAGCCCCTTGGGCGACAACGTCCTGTTCACTGCCTGTAATCACTTCTGCTTCGCCGAGGATACGCTCGTGCTCCTCTTCCATCTGGTCCAGCACCTTCGACAGCTCAAGGACCCGCTCGGGATGAGCGGCCATCAGGTCTTTGATTTCCAGGCGACGGATTTGCCAATCACGGATCTTGTGGCGGGTCTGGTCGTCTACGTGATCCATGATCGATACCTCACGGGGCGAAACAGCTGGTGGAATGCCTTGCATGATAAGGCGCTCGCAGGGGCGGGAGAAAGGCGCGCGGTATTACCAGACGTTGATGCTGGTGCAGGCAGAGACGGGAGAGGACAGATGAATAGCTTGGCGGACGCCAGAAATGGAGGCGGCCCCACCAGCCACACCCCGGCACACGATGTTCCCGCTATGGCTGCTCCCTTCCGGGCCTGACCAGGTTAACGGGTAATCGTTGCGGGGGGACCGATGGGGCCACCACGACGGCTCGCCATGTGACGAGCCGCGCCATTGTACCGGTCTGGGGCGAAGTTACAACCTCTGCATCAAGAAAAAACCATCATTTCTCAATGACTTGTCCCCGCTACCGGTCAGACGGCAATACCATGGCCTTCGAGGAAGCTGACGAATGCATCCTCATCCAGCACCTTGACGCCCAGCTCGCTGGCCTTGGCGAGCTTGGAGCCCGCACCGGGCCCGGCGACCACGCAGTGGGTCTTGCCGGAGACCGAGCCGGCCACCTTGGCGCCCAGGCTTTCCAGTTTGTCCTTGGCGATGTCGCGGCTCATGCGTTCCAGGGTGCCGGTCAACACCCAGGTCTGCCCCGCCAGCGGCAGGCCTTGCGCGATCTTCTTCTCGCTGGCCCAGTGCATGCCAAAGTCCTGTAGCTGCGCTTCGATGGCGCGAGCCAGTCGCTGGTTGGCCTCGACCTTGAAGAACTCCCGCACCGCCTCAGCCTGCTTGGTGTTCAGGGCCTGGCGCAGGTCGATGCCATCGGCTTCGATGATCTTGTCCAGGGAGCCCAGCTTGGCCACCAGCTTTTCGGCACCTGTCGGGCCGACCGAAGGAATATCGAGCTTGGCGATCATGCCGGCCAAGGTGGTGCTGGCGGCGAACTCGGCCGCCAGGTCGCCCTCGTCCTGCAATTGCATACCGCTGTCGAGCAACTGCTTGATGACATCGCGGTTGTGCTCGTCCTCGAAGAAGTTGTGGATCTCGTAGGCGACTTCAAGGCCGATGTCCGGCAGGTAGGTCAGCACCTGCGGCAGGGCTTGCTGCACCCGCGCCAGACTGCCCAGGGAACGGGCCAGAACCTTGGCAGTCTCCTCGCCGACGTCCGGGATCCCCAGGGCGAAGATGAAGCGGGCAAGACTTGGCTGCTTGCTGGCCTGGATCGCGTCCAGCAGCTTATTGCTGGACACTTCGGCGAAGCCTTCCAGCTCGACGATCTGTTCGAACTTGAGGTCATAGAGATCGGCCGGCGAGCGAATCAGGTTCTCATCTACCAGTTGCTCGACGCTCTTCTCGCCCAAGCCATCGATATCCATGGCTCGACGAGAAACATAGTGGATGATCGCCTGCTTGAGCTGGGCGGCGCAGGCCAGGCGCCCCACACAGCGGTACACCGCGCCTTCGCTGGTGGTCTCCTTGCCTTTGCTGCGCTTGACCAGCTGGGTTCGCTCGACTTGCGAGCCACAGACCGGACACTGGGTGGGCACCGCCACCGGCCGTGCGTTGTCCGGACGGCGCTCGGTCACCACCTGCATGACCTGCGGAATGACGTCACCGGCCCGGCGGATGATCACGGTATCACCGATCATCAGGCCCAGGCGGGCGATCTCGTCCATGTTGTGCAGCGTGGCATTGGAGACCGTGACACCGGCCACCTTGACCGGCTTGAGCCGCGCCACGGGGGTGACGGCACCAGTGCGACCGACCTGGAACTCCACGTCGAGTACTTCGGTGAGTTCTTCCATGGCCGGGAACTTGTGAGCGATGGCCCAACGCGGCTCCCGGGCACGGAAGCCTAGCTCGCGCTGGGCGGCCAGGCTGTTGACCTTGAACACCACACCGTCGATTTCGTAGGGCAGATCGTTGCGCCGGGCGCCGATGTCGCGGTAGTACGCCAGGCACTGCTCCACGCCTGCGGCATGGCGCAGCTCGCGACTGATAGGCAACCCCCAGGTCTTGAGCTTCTCCAGAATGCCGATATGGCTGTCGGCGATGGCCTCGGAAACCTGGCCCAGGCCGTAGCAGCAGAACTCCAGAGGGCGGCTGGCGGTGATCTTGGAGTCCAGTTGGCGCAGACTGCCGGCGGCGGCGTTGCGCGGGTTGGCAAAGGTCTTGCCGCCGCTCTCGGCCTGAGCGGCGTTCAGACGCTCGAAACCGGCCTTGCTCATGTACACCTCACCACGCACTTCGAGCACCGCCGGCCAGCCCTCGCCCTGCAGCTTGAGCGGGATGTTGCGCACGGTGCGCACGTTGGCGCTGATGTCCTCACCGGTGGTGCCATCACCCCGGGTGGCGCCCTGAACCAGCTGGCCGTCCCGATACAACAGGCTGACCGCCAGGCCGTCGAGCTTGGGCTCGCAACTGTAGTCGACTGCAGTCTGCTCGGCGAACAGGTCGCCGGCCGGCAGGTCCAGCCCTTCTACCACGCGACGGTCGAAGTCGCGCAGGTCGTCTTCCTCGAAGGCATTGCCCAGGCTGAGCATGGGAATTTCGTGACGCACCTGGCTGAACGCCGCCAGTGCCGCCCCGCCGACGCGTTGGGTTGGCGAATCGGGAGTCACAAGGTGAGGATGCTCGGCCTCCAACGCCTTGAGCTCGTTGAACAGACGGTCGTATTCGGCGTCAGGCACGCTCGGCTCATCCAGCACGTAATAGCGGTAGTTGTGCTGGTCGAGTTCGGCACGCAGTTCATGGATACGGTTTTCGGCGTTCATCGTTCATCTTCTCTTGCAACGCAAAAGAGCAGCCCTGGGCTGCTCTTTTGCTGTAATCGCGCGGGCAGGATCGAGGCAGGATCCGCCCGCTTGGGGCCATCAACGCTTCTGGGTCAGCGCGCGGCGCTCGAATTCGACGATGCGCTGGCGATAGTGCTCGATGGTCTGAGCGGTCAGTACGCTGCGCTGGTCGTCCTTGAGCTCGCCGTTGAGTTCATGGGCCAGCTTGCGGGCGGCGGCGACCATCACGTCGAAGGCCTGCTTGGGGTGACGTGGGCCAGGCAGACCCAGGAAGAAGCTCACCGCACGCGTGCTGAAATGGTCGATGTCGTCCAGATCGAAGACGCCTGGCTTGACTGCGTTGGCCATGGAGAACAGCACTTCGCCGTGACCGGCCATGCTCTCGTGGCGATGGAAGATGTCCATCTCGCCGAAACGCAGGCCGCTTTCGAGGATGTTCTGCAGCAGGGCCGGCCCTTTGAAACCGCCTTCATCGCGGGAAATGACACTGATCACCAGCACTTCCTCGGCCGGCGGCAACTCCTTGACCGTGTTGTTCGCAGCACCGTTGTGGCGGCTGTGCTCGGCAGGATGGTCATCGTCGGCATCGGCGAACAGGTCCGGCTCACGCGGCTCGGCAGCCAGGTTCAGGTCACCCTGCTGTGGCTCACTGGCGCGCTTGCCGCGTTTGCTGGCTTTGGCCGGCTTGGGTTCACGCTCACGCGCCGGGGCGCTGACCGAAGGCAGATCGCTTTCATCCAGCTCGGGTTCTTTTTGGGTTTCCAGTACGCGTGCAGGGCCCAACACCTCGGCATTGCCCTCTTCGTCCGGCAGGTTGGAGTAGCTGCGATCCAGACGGAATTTCAACTTGCCCTTGCCGCCGCGCATGCGGCGCCAGCCGTCAAAAAGAATACCGGCGATGACAATGACGCCGATGACGATCAGCCATTCGCGCAGACCGATTTCCATGTAATCCCGTGCCTCTAAAAAATATGCTTGAAAACAAAGGCTTCAAAGCCCTTTAACACGTGGCGCCAACTCTATGTTCTGACAGGCGTTTTACCCACGCAAAAAACAAGTGACATAAAGCTAGCACGACCAAAGGCAACTTTACACCGTCTGTCGCACATGCCGGGGGATTTCCCCACGTATCCTGCCTTATCTTCGCTCATCAGGCATCGACCATGGCCAGCGCCTCCTCCACATCAACTGCAACAAGGCGTGAACAGCCTGGCTCGTGCATGGTCACCCCCATCAATTGATCGGCCATTTCCATGGCAATCTTGTTATGGGTGATGTAGATGAACTGCACGCTTTCACTCATTTCCTTCACCAACCTTGCGTAACGTCCGACGTTGGCATCGTCCAGCGGCGCGTCGACCTCGTCGAGCATGCAGAACGGTGCCGGGTTCAGCTTGAAGATGGCGAACACCAGTGCGAGGGCGGTCAACGCCTTCTCGCCACCGGACAACAGATGGATGGTGCTGTTCTTCTTGCCCGGTGGGCGCGCCATGATCGTCACCCCAGTATCGAGTAGATCTTCGCCCGTCAGTTCCAGGTAAGCACTGCCACCACCGAAAACTTTTGGAAAAAGTGCCTGCAAACCGGCATTTATCTGATCAAAGGTATCCTTGAAGCGGTTGCGGGTTTCCTTGTCGATCTTGCGAATGACGCTTTCCAGCGTCTCCAGGGCCTCCACCAGGTCGGCGTCCTGTGCGTCAAGGTAACGCTTGCGCTCGGACTGCTGCTGGTATTCCTCGATGGCCGCCAGGTTGATCGCTCCCAGGCGCTGGATCCGCCCATCCAATTGTTCGAGCTCCTGTTCAGTGCCCTGCTCGCTGGCCTCGGGCTCGAGGGTGGCGAGCACGCCCTGCAGGTCATAGCCGTCGGCCAGCAACTGCTCCTGCAGCGTCTTGCGACGCACATCCAGCCCTTGGGATTCCAGGCGGGACTGCTCGAGCTGCCCGCGCAGCAACTGAGCCTGTTGCTCGGCCTGGGTTCGACGCCGCTCGGCATCGCGCAGCTCACGGTCGGCTTCGTCCATGTGCAGACGGGCCTGACGCATTTCCTCGTCGACGCCCATACGCCGTTCCAGCAGCTCTTCGAGTTTCAGGCGAAGTTCTTCCAGCGGCGCTTCACCCTCCTCCAGATTGAGGCTCAGTTGCTCCTGACGCTCGCTCAGGCGCGCCGCCTGAAGCTCCAGGCGCTCCAGGGCCTGACGGGTGGAGTCGTGCTGGGCCCGCAGGGAACCCAGGCGTACCGCCAACTGATGGGCATGATCCTTGTGCTGACGGGCCTCCTGGCGGACACGATCGAGCCCTTCGCGCAAGGTGTCGCGACGCGCCATCAGCTGCTCGCGCTGCTCGGTGTCCTGGGCCATCCGCTCCAGGGCTTCCTGCAACAGCAGACGGGCCTCACCCAGTTGCTCGTGCTCGATGGCCCGCTGTTCTTGGAGTTCGGCCAATTCTTCCTGCAGGCGTCGGCAGCGCAGTTGGACTTGCTCGGCGCGGGCTCGACCAGCCGAAAGGCGCGCCTTGAGCTCGCCCAGCTGGCGGTTTTCATCCTGGCTGCGCCGACGCAGTTGTTCGCGCTGCGCCTCCAGATCGCGCTGTTGCCCGCGCAGGCCCTGAAGGTGTTGATCCAGTTGCTCCAGACGCACCTGAAGTTCGAGCTGCTCCTGGCCCAGGCGTTCGATCTCCTGGCCACGGGCCAGTACGCCGCCCTGGGACTCCCCTCCACGGCTGATCCGCAAAAAGTGCCGCCCGACCCAATACCCGTCTCGGCTGACCAAGCTCTGGCCTTGCGTCAGACCTGCACGCAAAGCCAGGGCCTGCTCCAGGCTCTCCACCGGCCGTACCTGGCCTAGCCAGGGCGCCAGGTCCGTGCGCCCCTCGACTTTATCCAGCAGGCTGCCCGGCATTCGGGCCTGCTCCGGGTTCGCCAGCAGCAGACGCAGCTCGCCCTGCTCCAGGGCGGTGAAGTCCAGTGCTGCGAAGTCGTCGACCAGCACCGCCTGCAGATCGGCGCCCAGCACGGTCTCGACCGCCAGCTCCCAGCCTGGCTCGACCCGCAGCCCTTCGGCCAGTCGTGGCTTGTGCTCCAGCCCCTGGCCACGCAGCCAATCGCTGGCACCAGCGCCCGGCTCCAACGCCGCTTGCTGCAATGCCTCCAGTGATGCCAGGCGCCCGCCCAAACGTTGCAGTTCGCCTTGGGACTGCTGATGGGTTTCGGTGGCCTGTTGCAACAGCTCGCGCACCGCCTCGAGCTGTTCGACCACCTGCTGCTCGCTCAACTGAAGCGTTTCGAGTTCCAGCTCACTCCCAGCCACTTGCTCGGTCAGCTCGAACAGGGCAGCGTCTTCGGGCTCGGCCGCGAGCTGCTCGCGCTCTTCCTCCAGCTTGCGCTGACGCTCGGCTAAGCGCTCCAGGCCCGTCTCCAACTGCTGCAAACGGGCCTGCTGGACCTCGGCCTGGCGTCGCGGCTCGGCGGATTGGGTATTGAAACTGTCCCATTGCTCCTGCCAGGCGTGCATGCCCAGCTCGGCCTCCTCAAGGGTGGCCGTCGCTTCTTCGGCGCTCGCCAGGGTCAGTTCCTGCTCAGGCTCGAGCATCGCCAGCTCTTCGCCCAGGGTCGCCAGCAACGTGCGGTCGTGCCCTAGGTGCGATTCGGTTTCCAGGCGGGTGCGCTCGGCTTCTTTAAGATCGTCCTGCAATTGCCGCAAGCGTTGCTGGCCATGCTGGATGCTCTGCTCCACCCGAGCGATGTCGCCAGCGACGGAATAAAAGCGCCCCTGGACCTGGTTGAAGCGCTCGGACAACTCATGATGGCCGTCACGCAGGCGCTCGATACTGGCATCGGCATTGCGCTGCTCGGCCACCAAGGCCTCGAAAGCCACCTCCTGATCGCCGATGACCACTTCGCGCTGTCGCACGCGCTCGTCCAGCTCGCGCCAGCGCAGGGCCGACAGGCGTGCCTTGAGCTGACGCTCCTGGGCTTTGTATTCCCGGTATTTCTCGGCGGCCTGGGCCTGGCGGTGCAGACGTTCAAGCTGGCGTTCGAGCTCCTCGCGAAGGTCGGTCAGGCGCGCCAGGTTCTCCTGGGTACGGCGAATGCGGTTCTCGGTTTCGCGGCGGCGTTCCTTGTACTTGGAGATGCCCGCGGCTTCCTCGATGAAATTACGCAGCTCCTCGGGCTTGGCCTCGATGAGCTTGGAGATCATCCCTTGCTCGATGATCGAGTAGCTGCGTGGCCCAAGGCCTGTGCCAAGGAAGATATCGGTGATGTCACGTCGCCGGCATTTGGCGCCGTTCAGGTAATAGGTGTTCTGCCCGTCGCGGGTGACCTTGCGACGGATGGAGATCTCGGCGTAGGCGGCGTATTCACCGAGCAACGTGGTCTCGCTGTTGTCGAACACCAGTTCGATGCTGGCCTGGCTCACCGGCTTGCGGCCGGACGAGCCATTGAAGATCACGTCGGTCATCGACTCGCCGCGCAGGTTCTTGGCCGAGCTTTCGCCCATCACCCAGCGCACCGCATCGATGATGTTGGACTTCCCACAGCCGTTGGGGCCGACCACGGCGGCCATGTTGCTGGGGAAATTGACTGTGGTCGGGTCGACGAACGACTTGAATCCGGCCAGTCGAATGCACTTCAGGCGCATCGATCAGACCTGCGCCAGGGCCGCCAGCACCAGCTCGCAACTGCGCTGGCTGTAGGCGACCAGAACCTCGCGGATGCGTGCCTGGTCACGGGCGACCACGGCTTCGAGCAGGCGTGCGAACAGTTCAAGGTAGTCGACCATGTTGGCCTGACGCTGGTCCAGGGCCAGGTAGTAGGCACGACTCATGGCCGGCTGCAGGTTCTCGACGGTCTCCTGCAGATAGGGATTGTCGGCAAACGGATAAGCAGCGCGCATCACCGCGAAACTTTCGGCGACGAACGTCTCGATGTCCTGGTTGGCATGGGCCTGCTGCAGGCGCTGCTGGATCCCAAGGAACGGCTCCAGGTCGCGCTCGTTGCGCCAACGGCTGGCCACTGCGTTGCCCAGCAGGATGTAGAACTCGCCCATGAGCGTGCACAAGCTGCGCACGCCACGTTCATCCAGTTCGGTGACATGGGCACCGCGGCGCGCCAGGATCGCCACCAGATGCCGGCGTTCGAGGATCAACAACGCCTCGCGCACCGAGCCGCGACTGACGTTGAGTGCCTGGGTGACCTTCAATTCCTGGATCCGTTCGCCCGGCTTGAGTTCGCCGCGAATGATCCGTTCGGCCAGGTAGTGGGCGATCTGCTCAGAGAGGCTGTCCGGCGCCTTGAACGTCATGGTTTTCCTTCAGAATCTTGAACGGGGCACAAGGGGGCGATTGTAGCCTACTTGCCTGACTGCCGCGCAGGGGATCGTTGCGCTTTATTCGACCTGCGGACGTGCTGCAGAGCCGGTGCGTTCTATGCTTTGACTATGACGATTTGTCCCGTCGGGACGTGGCGCACGCAAATTCTTGACCTTTGAGTCAGAAAATTATTGACCAAATGGTCAAGCGTGCTTAGAGTCCGACCGAACAACAATAAAACCATTGCGAGGCCTTCCCCGTGATCCAGTTTCTCGTCAACCAGGAGCTGCGTAGTGAGCACGCCCTGGACCCGAACATGACGGTGCTGCAATACCTGCGTGAGCACCTGGGCAAACCCGGCACCAAGGAAGGCTGCGCCAGTGGCGACTGCGGCGCCTGCACCGTGGTGGTCGGCGAGCTGACCCAGGACGACCAGGGCCGCGACACCCTGCGCTACCGCAGCCTCAACTCCTGCCTGACATTCGTCTCGTCGCTGCACGGCAAGCAGCTGATCAGTGTCGAAGGCCTCAAGCACCAGGGCGAACTGCACAGCGTGCAGCAAGCCATGGCCGATTGCCATGGGTCCCAGTGCGGTTTCTGCACCCCAGGCTTCGTCATGTCCTTGTTCGCCCTGCAAAAGAACAGCGACGGCCACGATCTGCACCAAGCCCAGGAGGCCCTGGCAGGCAACCTGTGCCGCTGCACCGGCTACCGTCCGATCCTCGCCGCCGCCGAGCAGAGCTGCGCTCGCCCCTGCCGCGACCAGTTCGACGAACAGCAAGCCCAGACCATCGCCCGCCTCAAGGCGATCGCGCCAACCGAAACCGGTGAGCTCAACAGCGGCGACAAGCGCTGCCTGGTGCCGCTGACCGTGGCCGACCTTGCCGACCTGTACAGCTCGCACCCCGAGGCACGCCTGCTGGCTGGCGGTACCGACCTGGCCCTGGAAGTCACCCAGTTCCACAAGGCGCTGCCGGTGATGATCTACGTCGGTCACGTGGCCGAACTCAAGCGTATCGAGAAAACCGCGACCCATCTGGAAATCGGCGCCGCCACCCCGCTGACCGACTGCTACGGCGCCCTGAACGAGGAGTACCCGGACTTCGGCGACCTGCTGCACCGCTTCGCCTCGCTGCAAATCCGCAACCAGGGCACCCTGGGCGGCAACATCGGCAACGCTTCACCGATCGGTGACTCGCCACCCCTGCTGATCGCCCTCGACGCCCAGGTGGTCCTGCGTCAAGGCGAGACCCAGCGCACCCTGGCGCTGGAAGACTACTTCATCGATTACCGCATCACCGCACGTCAGGACAGCGAATTCATCGAGAAGATCATCGTCCCGCGCGCCAGCGCCGACTGGACGTTCCGCGCTTACAAGGTTTCCAAGCGCCTGGACGACGACATCTCGGCGGTGTGCGCTGCGTTCAACCTGCGTATCGAGGACGGTGTGGTTCGCGAGGCCCGCATCGCCTTCGGTGGCATGGCCGCCATTCCTAAACGTGCCCGTGCCTGCGAGGCCGCCTTGGTGGGCAAGACCTGGAACCAGGCCAGTATCGAACAGGCCTGCCAGGCCCTGGACGAAGACTTCACCCCGCTCTCGGACTTCCGCGCCAGCAAGGAATACCGCCTGCTGACCGCGCAGAACCTGCTGCGCAAGTACTTCATCGAACTGCAATCGCCGTACATCGAAACCCGGGTGACCGCTTATGTCTAACCATCACGTAGCCAAGAGCCAGGCCGAGATGGCCGAACTGTTCAGCCAGGACCTGACCACCGGGGTCGGCCGCAGCATCAAGCATGACAGCGCCGACAAGCACGTCAGCGGCGAGGCGGTGTACATCGATGACCGCCTGGAATTCCCCAACCAGCTGCACGTCTTCGCGCGCACCGCGGACCGCGCCCATGCGCGCATCCTGCGCATCGACACCACGCCGTGCTACGCCTTCGAGGGCGTGCGCATCGCCATCACCCATGAAGACATCCCAGGCCTGAAGGACATCGGCCCGGTGGTCGCCGGTGACCCGCTGCTGGCGATCGACAAGGTGGAGTTCTTCGGGCAGCCGGTGCTGGCCGTCGCAGCCCGCGACCTGGACACCGCACGCCGCGCCGCGATGGCGGCGATCGTCGAGTACGAAGACCTCGAACCGGTGCTGGACGTGGTCGAGGCACTGCGCAAGAAGCATTTCGTGCTGGACAGTCACACCCACCAACGCGGCGACTCGGACAGCGCCCTGGCCACCGCCCCCCACCGCCTGCAAGGCACCCTGCACATCGGTGGCCAGGAGCATTTCTACCTGGAAACCCAGATCTCCTCGGTGATGCCCACCGAGGACGGCGGCATGATCGTCTTCTGCTCCACCCAGAACCCCACCGAGGTGCAGAAGCTGGTAGCCGAAGTGCTGGACGTGCCGATGAACAAGATCGTCGTGGACATGCGCCGCATGGGCGGCGGCTTCGGCGGCAAGGAGACCCAGGCCGCCAGCCCGGCCTGCCTGTGCGCGGTCATTGCGCGCCTAACCGGTCAGCCGACCAAGATGCGCCTGCCGCGCGTCGAAGACATGATGATGACCGGCAAGCGTCACCCGTTCTACGTGGAGTACGACGTAGGCTTCGACGACACCGGCCGCCTGCACGGCATCAACCTGGACCTGGCCGGCAACTGCGGTTACTCGCCTGACCTGTCCGGCTCGATCGTCGACCGCGCCATGTTCCACTCCGACAACGCCTACTACCTGGGCGACGCCACGGTGCATGGCCACCGCTGCAAGACCAACACCGCGTCCAACACCGCCTACCGTGGTTTCGGCGGTCCACAGGGCATGGTCGCCATCGAGCAGGTGATGGACCATATCGCCCGCCATCTGGCGCTCGACCCCCTGGCCGTGCGCAAGGCCAACTACTACGGCAAGACCGAGCGCAACGTCACTCACTACTATCAGACCGTCGAGCACAACATGCTCGAGGAGATGACCGCCGAACTCGAGGCCAGCGCCGACTATGCCGAGCGCCGCGAGTCGATCCGCCGCTTCAATGAACACAGCCCGGTGCTCAAGAAAGGCCTGGCGCTGACCCCGGTGAAGTTCGGTATCTCGTTCACCGCGACCTTCCTCAACCAGGCCGGCGCGCTGATCCACATCTATACCGACGGCAGCATCCACCTGAACCATGGCGGCACCGAGATGGGCCAGGGCCTGAACACCAAGGTCGCCCAGGTGGTAGCCCAGGTGTTCCAAGTCGATTTCGAGCGCATCCAGATCACCGCCACCAACACCGACAAGGTGCCCAACACCTCGCCGACCGCCGCCTCCAGTGGCGCCGACCTCAACGGCAAGGCCGCGCAGAACGCCGCTGAGATCCTCAAGAAACGCCTGACCGAGTTCGCCGCACGGCATTACAAGGTCACCGAGGAAGATGTGGAGTTCCGCAACGGCCATGTGCGGGTGCGCGACCAGATCGTGAGCTTCGAGCAATTGGTGCAGCAGGCCTACTTTGCCCAGGTGTCGCTGTCGAGCACCGGTTTCTATCGCACACCGAAGATCTACTACGACCGCGACCAGGCCCGCGGCCGGCCGTTCTACTACTTCGCCTTCGGCGCCGCCTGCGTCGAGGTAGTGGTCGACACCCTGACCGGCGAATACAAGATGCTGCGGGCCGACATCCTGCACGACGTCGGTGCCTCGCTGAACCCGGCCATCGACATCGGCCAGGTAGAAGGCGGTTTCATCCAGGGCATGGGCTGGCTGACCACCGAGGAGCTGGTGTGGAACGCCAAGGGCAAGCTGATGACCAACGGCCCAGCGAGCTACAAGATCCCAGCCGTGGCGGACATGCCGCTGGACTTGCGCGTGAAGCTGGTGGAAAACCGCAAGAACCCGGAAGACACCGTGTTCCACTCCAAGGCCGTGGGCGAGCCGCCGTTCATGCTCGGCATCGCCGCCTGGTGCGCCATCAAGGATGCCGTGGCGAGCATCGCCGACTACCGCGTGCAACCGCAGGTCGATGCACCGGCGACGCCTGAGCGAGTGCTATGGGGCTGTGAGCAGATGCGCAAGGCGGTGGCCGCCGAGCAGCCTGCCGAGCAGGAACTGGAAACCGTCACCCACTGACAACGCGAAACCCAGTGGGAGCGGGTTCACCCGCTCCCGCAGGGTCCGTGGCGCAATTTAGAGAGGTTGAATCATGCACCAATGGATCAACGCCCTCGCCGACCACCAGGCCCGCGGCGAAGCTTGCGTTCTGGTGACTATCATCGAGGAGCGCGGCTCGACGCCCCGCAACGCCGGCTCGAAGATGGTGGTCAGCGCCACCGGCCTGTTCGACACCATCGGCGGCGGCCATCTGGAGTACAAGGCGCTGCACATTGCCCGGCAGATGCTAGAGGAACAACGCTCCACCCCGCATCTCGAGCGCTTCAGCCTAGGAGCGAGCCTTGGCCAATGCTGTGGCGGCGTCACGGTGCTGCTGTTCGAACCAATGGCTGCTGTGCAGGCGCAGATCGCGGTGTTCGGCGCGGGCCATGTCGGCCGCGCTCTGGTACCCTTGCTCGCCGCGCTACCCTGCCGGGTGCGCTGGATCGATTCGCGCGAGCAGGAGTTCCCTGAGGTCATCCCCAATGGTGTGACCAAAGTCGTCAGCGAGGAGCCGGTCGACGAAGTCGCCGAGCTGCCAGCGGGCAGTTATTGCATCGTCATGACCCACAATCACCAGCTCGACCTGGAACTGACTGCCGCCATTCTCAAGCGCAATGATTTCACCTGGTTCGGCCTGATCGGCTCGAAGACCAAACGGGTGAAGTTCGAGCACCGCCTGCGCGAACGCGGCTACGACGACGCCGTCGTGGCGCGGATGCGTTGCCCGATGGGCCTGGCCGAGGTCAAGGGCAAGCTGCCGATTGAGATCGCCGTGTCCATCGCCGCGGAAATCATTGCCACCTACAACGCCTGCTTCGGCCAGCACGACGCTGCCGCCAACTCAGGCCCAATCGCCCAATTGCTGCCCCCCTCCCGGCGCAGCCAAGCCAATTGACGAGAACGTTATGAGCGCAACCCGCAAAGCCTACCGAGCCGCCATCCTGCACAGCATCGCCGACCCGGCCGAGGTGGGCCTCGACGCTTCCCACGAATATTACGAAGACGGCCTGCTGGTGGTCGAAGAAGGCCGCATCAGTGCGCTGGGGCACGCCAGCGACCTGCTGCCGAGCCTCGGTGCCGACGTCGAAGTGATTCACCACCAGGACGCCCTGATCACCCCGGGCTTCATCGATACCCACATCCATTTCCCACAGACCGGCATGATCGGCTCCTACGGCGAGCAACTGCTGGACTGGCTGAACACCTATACCTTCCCCTGCGAAAAGCAGTTCGCCGACAAGGCCCATGCCGACCAAGTGGCCAAGATCTTCCTCAAGGAACTGCTGCGCAACGGCACCACCAGCGCGCTAGTGTTCGGCAGCGTCCATCCCGAGTCGGTCGATGCCCTGTTCGAAGAAGCCCAGCGCCTGGACCTGCGCCTGATCGCCGGCAAGGTGATGATGGATCGCAACGCCCCTGACTACCTGACCGACACCGCCGAGTCCGGCTATGCCGAAAGCAAGGCGCTGATCGAGCGCTGGCATGGCAAGGGCCGCCTGCACTATGCGGTGACCCCACGTTTCGCGCCCACCAGCACCCCGGAACAACTGACCCTGGCCGGCCAGTTGCTCAAGGAATACCCGGGGCTGTACATGCACACCCACCTGTCGGAGAACGTCAAGGAAATCGACTGGGTCAAGGCGCTGTTCCCTGAGCGCAAGGGCTACCTGGACGTCTATGACCATTACGAGCTGCTGGGCGAGCGCTCGGTGTTCGCCCATGGCGTGCACCTGTGCGACGAAGAATGCCAGCGCCTGGCCGAGACCGGTTCGGCTGTCGCCTTCTGCCCCACCTCCAACCTGTTCCTGGGCAGCGGGCTGTTCAACCTGCCTCAGGCTGAGCGCTTCAAGGTCAACGTGGGCCTGGGCACCGACGTGGGCGCCGGCACCAGTTTCTCGCTGCTCAACACCCTGAACGAGGCCTACAAGGTCATGCAACTGCAGGGCGCACGCCTGCATCCGTACAAGTCCCTGTACCTGGCGACCCTCGGCGGGGCCCGCGCCCTGCGCCTGGACGATCGCATCGGCAGCCTGCGCCCGGGCAACGATGCCGACTTCGTGGTGCTCGATTACAAGGCCACCCCGCTACTGGACTACCGCATCCAGCAGTCCAACAGCATCGAAGAAACCTTGTTCGTCCTCACTACCCTGGGCGACGACCGCACAGTGCGTGAAACCTACGCCGCCGGTCGCTGCGTGCACCAGCGCTAGGGTCTACGCGAAGGCCACACAAGCCGAAACGGGGCGAGCAAGCGCAGCGTACTGGCGTACCTGAGCAGCCAAGCCCCGTTTTTCAACGCACTTGCCGATACCGCTCGTACAAAGCCTAGGGCTCGCGCGCCAGCCCTCGGTACAGCGCGCCGCCGATCGCCGCGCCGATCAGCGGCGCCACCCAGAACAACCACAACTGCTGCAATGCCCAGCCCCCGACGAACAGGGCTGGGCCGGTGCTGCGTGCGGGGTTGACGGAGGTATTGGTCACCGGAATGGAGATCAGGTGAATCAGCGTCAGCGCCAGGCCGATGGCGATGGGTGCCAGGCCCGCTGGCGCACGCGTGTCGGTGGCGCCCATGATGATCACCAGGAACATCGCGGTCATCACCACCTCGCTGGTAAAGCCTGCCGCCAGCGAGTACCCACCCGGCGAATGATCGGCGTAGCCGTTGGAGGCCAGCCCCGATGACAACTCGAACCCCGCCTTGCCGCTGGCAATGAAGTAGATCACCGCCGCCGCCAGGATCGCCCCGATCACTTGGGCAATCACGTAGGGCACGAATTCTTTGGCTGGAAACCGCCCCCCCCACCACAAGCCCGAACGATACCGCAGGGTTGAGGTGGCAGCCGGAAATGTGGCCGATGGCAAACGCCATGGTCAACACCGTCAGGCCAAATGCGAAGGCGACACCTAGGATACCGATGCCGGTCGGAAAGCTCGCGGCCAACACCGCGCTGCCGCAACCACCAAGGACCAACCAGAAGGTGCCGACCAGCTCGGCACCCATGCGCTTGCCCAGGGACATACTCATGGACCTCTCCTCAAGTAGTGGAACGCACTGGATGCGCAAGCCCAACTGCTTGATGAAGGTTTGCAAAAAACAATCTAGCAGAGCCTTGGCCAATGGCCAGTAGCCCTCGTACCCCGCGTCGGCGTTGACCTCCCGCCCCAAAAGCAGTCATCGCGGGGCTTAAATGAAAAACGCCACCGTTTCCCTACTGGAAGCGGTGGCGTTGAGCGGTACGGCCTGCCCAGGGAGTGGGCAAACGATCAACCTTTGACAGGCACCTTGGGTTTTTTCAGCAAGTGCGAGAACACGGCGTGCAGGTCGTCGGAGGCGCCCTCCTCGTCCAGGTTCAGCTTGGTGTCGATGTGATCCATGTGGTGCATCATCAGGTTCACCGCCAGCTCCGCGTCACGGGCTTCGATGGCGTCGATCAGTTGCATGTGTTCATCGTAGGAACAGTGCGAACGGTTTCCGCTTTCGTATTGCGCGATGATCAGCGAGGTCTGCGAAACCAGGCTGCGCTGGAAGCTGATAAGGGGGGCATTGCCGGCCGCCTCAGCCAGCTTGAGGTGGAACTCGCCGGAAAGGCGGATACCCGCACCCCGGTCACCACGGGAGAAGCTGTCGCGCTCCTCACGGACCATCTGGCGCAGCTCGTTCAGTTGCTCGATCGTGGCGTGCTGCACGGCAAGCTCGGTGATGGCGCGCTCGACCATGCGACGCGAGAAGAACACCTGGCGCGCTTCTTCCACCGTGGGGCTCGCCACTACCGCACCGCGATTGGGTCGCAGCAGTACGACGCTTTCGTGGGCCAGGCGCGACAAGGCACGACGGATGATGGTGCGGCTGACGCCGAAGATCTCGCCCAGCGCTTCCTCGCTCAACTTGGTGCCCGGTGCCAGGCGCTGCTCGAGGATGGCCTCGAAAATATGCGCATAGACGATGTCGTCCTGGGTACCGCTGCGGCCGGCCTTGCCGTTGCGCGCAGGTTTCTTCAGAGGTTGCAGCTGTTCGTTCATGGGTTCTCGAGCACGAGGATCTACCAGTCGGAGCCTTGACTGTAATGCCTGTCAGAAGGTGGCTGGCAAGTCCTGGATAGAAAATAAAGGGACCAAGGTATCGGCCTATTGTACACAGGCCATTGGATTTCTGCAGGTGGCCTTTCCCATATAGCCACTACGTGCCAGATCGCGCACACAAAAAATAAAACATTATTTGCATTATTTGTACACAACAGCATAATCCAGCGAGCAACTTTCTGACCCGAAAGTCAACAAATCGGTCAGACGTCTGCCAATCCCCTCGCGGAGCCGCCCAAGTGCATTGGCGCAGGACCAAGGTTCCGAAACAACAAGAAAGACTTGAGGAGTACTCGCTGTGGAAAGCCGCAAATCCGAAGCCCCTACGCTGGATCTCGCTCCACCGCTCGAAACGAGTTGGCTGGAACGGATTTTCAAACTCAAGCGACACGGCAGCACCGTCAGGACCGAGCTGATCGCCGGGGTGACCACCTTCATCACCATGGCCTACATCATCTTCGTCAACCCCAACATCATGGCCGATGCCGGTATCGACCATGGTGCGGCGTTCGTTGCCACCTGTATCGCCGCGGCCCTGGGCTGCCTGTTGATGGGCCTCTACGCCAACTGGCCGGTGGGCCTGGCCCCCGGTATGGGGCTCAACGCCTTCTTCACCTACACCGTGGTCGGCACCATGGGCTACACCTGGGAAGCGGCACTGGGTGCAGTGTTCGTGTCCGGCGTGCTGTTCATGGCCCTGACCCTCTCACGCGTGCGCGAATGGCTGCTCAACAGCATTCCGGTCAGCCTGCGCCACGCCATGGGCGCGGGGGTCGGCCTGTTCCTCGGGCTGATCGGCCTTAAAACCGCCGGTATCGTCGTCGACAGCCCTGCCACGCTGATCAAGCTGGGTTCTCTGCACGAGCCTGGCCCACTGCTGGCGGCGGTATGCTTCCTGATGATCGCGGTGCTCAGCTATCACCGCGTATTCGGCGCGATCCTCATCAGCATCATCAGCGTTACCCTGGCTGGCTGGGGCCTGGGCCTGGTCCAGTATGGCGGGGTGTTCTCGCTGCCGCCGAGCCTGGCTCCGACCTGGATGGCCATGGATGTGGCGGGCGTGTTCAACGTCAGCATGATCAGCGTGGTATTGGCGTTCCTGTTCGTGCACATGTTCGACACCGCCGGCACCCTGATGGGCGTAGCCCAGCGAGCCAACCTGGTCGGTGAGGACGGCCGCATCGAGAACCTGTCTCGGGCACTGAAGGCGGATAGCGCCTCCAGCGTGTTCGGCGCCGCGGTCGGCGTGCCGCCTGTGACCAGCTACGTGGAAAGTGCCGCAGGCGTTGCCGCTGGTGGCCGCACAGGCCTGACTGCCGTGGTCGTCGGTTTGCTGTTCGTCGCCGCCATGTTCTTCGCACCGTTGGCCGGGATGATCCCCGCCTACGCCACCGCAGGTGCCCTGATCTATGTGGCCATGTTGATGATGGGCAGCATGGCGCACATCCACTGGGACGAGGCGACCGACAGCATCCCTGCGATCGTCACCGTGATCATGATGCCGCTGACCTTCTCGGTCGCCGACGGTATCGCCCTGGGCTTCATCAGCTATGTGGCGCTCAAGGCCGGGACTGGCAAGTTCAAGGAAATCTCCGCCAGCCTCTGGGTCCTTTGCGTGATCTTCATCGCCAAGTTCGTGTTCCTCTGAGCCTGGCGCTGCCGAGGGCGCCTGGCGCCCTTCATTGCACAAACAAAAAACCCGATGGCAGTCTCCTGCCATCGGTTTTTTTGTAGGTATTCGCCTTACTTGGCTACGGAGCCGGCGGTACCGGATGCCTGCCCACTACGTTTGCTCTTGAGCATGTAGAAGGCATACATCACCACCAGCCAGACCGGAATCGCGTACACCGAGACCTGAATGCCCGGAATCTGCAGCATGATCCCCAGGATCAGCACCACGAAGGCCAGGCACACATAGTTGCCGTACGGGTACCACAGGGCCTTGAACAGCGCCTTCTGGCCAGTACGATCAAGGTGCTGACGGAACTTCAGGTGCGAGTAGCTGATCATCGCCCAGTTGATCACCAGGGCAGCCACCACCAGCGACATCAGCAACTCCAGCGCGTGCTGCGGCATGAAGTAGTTCAGCAGCACCGCGACCAGGGTCACGGCAGCCGAAGCCAGGATCGAACGCACTGGCACGCCGCGCTTGTCGATCTTGGCCAGGCCCGCCGGAGCGTCGCCTTGCTCAGCCATGCCGTAGAGCATGCGGGCGTTGCAGTAGGTGCCGCTGTTGTATACCGACAGCGCCGCGGTCAGGACCACGAAGTTCAGCAGGTGGGCGGCCACATCACTGCCGAGCAGCGAGAAGACCTGAACGAACGGGCTGCTGCCATAGCTGCCACCGGAGGCGTCGATGCTGGCGACCAGGCTGTCCCACGGGGTCAGCGACAGCAGGATCACCAGCGCGCCGATATAGAAGATCAGGATACGGTAGATGACCTGGTTGATCGCCTTCGGAATCACGGTCTTAGGCTTGTCAGCCTCGGCCGCGGTGAAGCCCAGCATTTCCAGGCCGCCGAAGGAGAACATGATGATCGCAAGCGCCATCACCAGACCACTCACGCCATTGGGGAAGAAGCCGCCATGGGCCCACAGGTTGGTCACCGAGGCTTCAGGACCACCGCTGCCGCTGGTGAGCAGATAGGCACCCAGGCCAATCATGCCGACGATGGCGAGCACCTTGATGATCGCGAACCAGAACTCGGCCTCGCCGAACACCTTCACGTTCATCAGGTTGATCGCGTTGATCAGGATGAAGAAGCCCGCCGCAGTAACCCAGGTCGGGATCTCCGGCCACCAGTAGTGGATGTACTTGCCAACCGCAGACAGCTCCGACATGCCAACCAGGATGTACAGCACCCAGCAGTTCCAGCCGGACAAGAAGCCCGCGAAACCGCCCCAGTACTTGTGGGCGAAGTGGCTGAAGGAGCCGGCAACCGGTTCTTCGACGATCATTTCGCCCAGTTGGCGCATGATCATGAAGGCGATGAAGCCGCAGATCGCATAGCCGAGAATCATCGACGGACCAGCGGACTTCATCACGCCGGCCGAGCCCAGGAACAATCCGGTACCAATTGCGCCACCCAGGGCAATCAGCTGGATATGGCGGTTCTTCAGGCCACGCTTGAGCTCGCCTGAAGGCATGTTTTGTCCACTCATGAACGAAGTCACCTGCTTGTTTTTATCTGTGACGGAATCGGACCCACCGCGCTCGTGGCGCAGCGGAATGGGCAAGGTGATTACCTTGGGTTTCTTGGACGGGGGTGATGACACCGAGGGGCAGGCCCCGGGTGACTCAACCAGGCGTCAGCAAGAGTGCGCGGTACGCATTGGGGTCACAGGTAAAACGCGGCGCATTGTATACCCCTGCGTACGCGCAGGCGTCAACGCGTTGCGTCATTTCCTGATGAAAAAACGCAGCGATCCTGGGGGGATGGCCTGAAAAGGCAGAGTGATCGGCGTACATGGCGCCTCCATTTGTTGTTTTCGATGCCCAGCTCTGCGGCCAGGCCCTGCACACGGCATGGGCGCTATATCAGCGTGCGGCGAAGGGTTGGACAAGGGGGTAAGTGGCGAGGGAGCCGCTCTGGAACGGGGTGTTTGGCAAAATCTGTTTACACCCAGAGAAGCAACGGCCAAAAAGGCCACATTTCGTAAAGAAATTGTTACAACCCGGTCGACAGGGTTTCCATATCGCAAGGAAAATCACGCCGGATCAACACGTTAGATTTCTCAAGACATAAAAAAGGGGCCGCGATGCGGCCCCTTGTAGATGACGCTGAGCAATCAGCCGCGCGGCTTACCGCGGCCACGGCCTGCCGGTTTTTCCGCTTCAGGCTTGGCTGGGCGCTTGCGCATCTCGCTCGGACGCTCGGCAACCGTGCTGCTGCGTCCGCCTTTACGTGGCGCGGCGTCTTCACGCGCCGGACGCTCACGTGCCGGACGTTCGGCCTGACCCTCTTGACCCTGGGCGGGACGCAGGGTCCGCACGCGCTCGCCACGACCCAGCGGGCGGGTGGACTTGCGCTGCATGCGCTCGAGCTTGTCCTTGGCCTTAAGGTTCAGCGCTGGCAATGCCACCGGCTGCAGGCCGACTTCGGCTGCCAGGATGTCGATCTCGCCCTGGGTCATTTCACGCCAGCGCCCCATCGGCAGGTCGGAATTGAGGAACACCGGACCGAAGCGCACGCGCTTCAGGCGGCTGACCACCACACCCTGGGATTCCCACAGGCGACGCACCTCACGGTTGCGACCTTCCATCACCACGCAGTGGTACCAGTGGTTGAAACCTTCGCCGCCCGGGGCCTTCTGGATGTCGGTGAACTTCGCCGGGCCATCCTCGAGCATCACGCCCGCCTTGAGACGATCGACCATGTCGTCGTCGACCTCGCCGCGCACACGCACCGCGTACTCACGGTCCATCTCGTAGGAGGGGTGCATCAGGCGGTTGGCCAGTTCACCGTCGGTCGTGAACAGCAGCAAACCGGTGGTGTTGATGTCCAGACGACCGATATTGATCCAGCGCCCTTCTTTCGGACGCGGCAGGCGGTCGAACACGGTCGGACGGCCTTCCGGGTCGTCGCGGGTGCAGATCTCGCCGTCGGGCTTGTTGTACATGATCACTCGGCGGGTGGCCTCGGCGGCCTCCACGCGCTTGATCAGCTTGCCGTCGACGGCAATGGCATCGTGCAGGTCGACGCGCTGGCCAAGGGTGGCCTCGACGCCGTTGACCTTGATGCGACCCTGGCTGATCCAGGCCTCGACGTCACGGCGCGAGCCGACGCCGATACGCGCCAGCACCTTCTGCAGCTTTTCGCCGGACGGCGGGGTGGGTTGGGTTTCTTGCAGGTCTTGGTCACTCATCTGGGCACCTCCCGGTGTAGTAGTGAAAATCGTTTTTCGGCGACGGATGCGCCAAAGGGGCGCGCATCATACGCGGTTCGGTGGACGAACGCACTGGAGACTAGCGGGTTTTCTCGACGGGGCTGTGAGTTTCCGCCCGAAGGTGCTGCATCCCATTCGCGACTAATCTCGCTGTACCTGTGCGGATTTACCCGCGAACGGGCCAGAACGGTCTACGGTTCAGGCTCATCCTCGACATTGGCGGCCTCATCCCGCACATCATCGAAATCGGTCTTGAGCCCTTCCTCCATCGCATCGAGCTCCACCAGCAGCGTGCGGAAACTGGTCTCCTCCCGCGGCGGCGCCTCGCCCTCCTCGTCCTCGCCCAGGCTCGCATCGGCCAGCGCCTGCAAGTGCGCAGGCACCGGCGCGTCATCCGGATCCAGCAACGGCTCGGTGTCCATCTCGCGCAGCTCGGCCAGGGCCGGCAACTCGTCAAGACTCTTGAGGTTGAAATGATCGAGCAATGCCTTGGTGGTGGCGAACATCGCTGGCCGGCCGGGCACCTCGCGATAACCGACGATACGGATCCACTCACGCTCCATCAGGGTCTTGATGATGTTGCTGTTCACCGCCACACCGCGCACATCCTCGATTTCGCCCCGGGTGATCGGCTGGCGATAGGCGATCAGCGCCAGGGTCTCCAGCAGCGCGCGGGAATAGCGCTGAGGACGCTCTTCCCACAGCCGGCCGACCCAGGGCGCAAAATCCTCGCGGATCTGCAGACGATAGCCAGTCGCCACCTCCTTGAGCTCGAAGGCGCGGCCATTGCAAGACTTGGCCAGGATTTCCAGCGCCTTCTTGAAGACCGCAGGCGCGGGGCGCTCGGCCTCTTCGAGCAGCTCGTACAGGCGCTCGAGCGACTGTGGCTTGCCAGAGGCCAGGAGGAAGGCTTCGATCAGCGAGGCCAGGTCACGGGGTTCGTTCAGGTTCATCGGTAGGAAAGGCTTGCTCGTGGTCACTCGGCCCGGGCGCGGACATGGATCGGGGCAAAAGGCTCATTCTGCACCAGTTCGATGAGCGATTCCTTCACCAGTTCGAGAATCGCCATGAAGGTGACCACCACCCCCAACTTGCCTTCCTCGACGGCAAAGAGCTCGATAAATGGCACGAAGCCGCCACCCTTGAGGCGTTCGAGCACTTCACTCATGCGCTCGCGGGTCGACAAGGTCTCGCGGGTGATCTGATGGCTTTCGAACAGGTCATTGCGCCGCATTACCTGGGCCATGGACAGCAGGATTTCTTCCAGGGAAACATCGGGCAGCAGCTTGCGGACCTTGGCCTGCGGCGCTTCCAGGCGCGGCACGACGATCTCCCGACCCACCCGCGGCAGCTCGTCGAGACCTTCGGCGGCGGCCTTGAAGCGCTCGTACTCCTGCAGTCTGCGGATCAGCTCGGCACGCGGGTCGCCCTCTTCCTCCTCGACCTCGCTGGAGCGTGGCAGCAACATGCGCGACTTGATCTCGGCAAGCATGGCGGCCATCACCAGGTACTCGGCGGCCAGCTCCAGGCGCACGCTCTTCATCAGCTCGACGTAGGACATGTACTGGCGGGTGATCTCCGCCACGGGGATGTCGAGGATGTCGATGTTCTGCTTGCGGATCAGGTACAGCAGCAGGTCCAGCGGGCCTTCGAAGGCCTCGAGGAACACTTCCAGGGCATCGGGGGGAATGTACAGATCCAGCGGCAGCTCGGTCAGGGCCTCGCCATAGACCAGCGCCAATTGCAGCTGTTGCGGCGCCTCGCTGTCGGCAACCGGGGCCTCGGCGTCCTGCACCTGGCTCACGCGGGCGCCAGGAAGGGCGCAGGATCGCCACAGCCAACGCGGATGACTTCCGGCTCATCGCCTTCCAGGCTGATCACCGTGGAGGCCTTGAGGTCACCGAAGCCGCCATCGATGATCAGGTCCACATGATGTTCAAGGCGCGCACGGATCTCGTAGGGGTCGGTCATCGGCTCTTCGTCACCGGGCAGGATGAGGCTCACGCTCATCAAGGGCTCGCCCAGCTCTTCGAGCAGTGCCCGGGCAATGGGGTTGGAAGGGACCCGCAGGCCGATGGTGCGACGTTTTTCATGCATCAACAGCCTGGGTACTTCCCGCGTGGCGTTGAGGATGAAGGTGTAGGGCCCGGGAATGTGCGCCTTGAGCAGACGAAAGGTGGCTGTGTCGATCTTGGCGAACAACCCCATCTGCGACAGGTCGCAGCACAGCAGCGTGAAATTGTGGTTCTTGTCCAGCTGGCGCAGCCGTCGGACCCTCTCCACAGCGGTCTTGTCACCGATCTGACAGCCCATCGCATAGGCCGAGTCGGTCGGATAGACCACGACACCGCCCTTGCGGATGATCTCGACGGCCTGTTTGATCAGGCGCGCCTGCGGGTTTTCCGCATGAATCTGGAAAAATTGGCTCACGTAGTCGTCCTGTTCATACCGCCATAGGCTGTTCATGGCTGAATCGGCGCCACAAAGGTGGCAGATCCTCGGGCAATGGCCGATAGGCACCGATCTCGCCCCAGGTGCCGGGGCCGTGGAAGTCACTGCCAGCGCTCGCCAGCAGGCCGAACTCACGGGTGAGGATGGACATCGTGCCCACCTGCTCGGCCGGCATCATCCCGTTGACCACCTCCAACGCCTGCCCGCCTGCCTGAATATAGTCTGCAATCAGCCGTCTGCGCTTACTGCGGGTCAACTCGTAGTGCATGGGATGGGCCAGGCTCACCCAAGCGTTGGACCGGCGCAATGTGGCGACGGTTTCTTCCAGGGTTGGCCAATGCAGCTTGACGTCGCCCAGCTTGCCGGCACCCAGCCACTTGCGAAACGCCTCCCCCCGGTCCTTGACGTGACCGGCACGCACCAGGAACTCGGCAAAGTGCGGACGCGCCGGAGCGTTGCCGCTGTCACCCAGTTCCTGTTGCACCGCCCTAGCCCCCTCTAACGTACCGGGCATACCCTTGGCTGCGAGCCGTCGGTCGATTTCCTCGGAGCGCAGCCAACGACCACGGTGCAAGGTCTCGATGGCCTCGAGCAGCGGCGGCGCATCGAGCGGGAAGTCATAGCCCAGCACATGGATCGTGGCGCCGCCCCAGGTGCAGGACAGCTCCACCCCACTGACCCAGCGCATGCCATTGGCGTGGCAAGCCTGGCGTGCCTCGATGAGGCCTTCGATGGTGTCGTGGTCGGTCAGGGCCAATGTCTGCACCCCGTGCTCATGGGCCCGGGCGACCAGGGCCGAAGGCGACAGGGCGCCGTCGGAGGCCGTGCTGTGACAGTGCAGATCAACATTCATGGAGGAGCGCTTTCGCTGGAATCGATGTTTGTTATTATGCCGTCACATCCCGCTTCTGGCTGCCACTGTGAAACAATTCATCGATTTCATTCCGCTGTTGCTGTTCTTCATCGTCTACAAACTCGACCCGCGCGCGGTCGAAATCGCTGGCCATGGCTTCGAATTCGGCGGCATCTACAGCGCCACGGCGGTGCTGATCCTCAGCTCCCTGGTGGTCTACGGCGCGCTGTTCCTGCGCCACGGCAAGCTCGAGAAAGGTCAGTTGCTGACCCTGGTCGCCTGCCTGGTGTTCGGTGGCCTCACCCTGGCCTTCCATAGCGAAACCTTCCTCAAGTGGAAAGCGCCGGTGGTGAACTGGCTGTTCGCCCTGGCCTTCGCCGGCAGTCACTTTGTCGGTGACCGAGTCCTGATCAAACGCATCATGGGCCACGCCCTGAGCCTGCCGGATGCCATCTGGACGCGCCTGAACCTGGCGTGGATCGGGTTCTTCCTGGTGTGCGGCGCCGCCAACCTGTTCGTCGCGTTCACGTTCCAGGACTTCTGGGTCGATTTCAAAGTGTTCGGCAGCCTGGGCATGACCGTGATCTTCCTGGTGGCCCAGGGCGTGTACCTGTCGCGCCACCTGCATGACAGCGACCCCTCCACTTCCAAACCTAAGGATTGACATGCTCTACGCCATCATCGCAAGCGACGTCGAAGGTTCCCTGGAAAAACGCCTGGCGGCCCGTCCGGCGCACATCGAGCGCCTGCAGCAGCTCAAGGCCGAAGGCCGCGTGGTCCTGGCCGGCCCGCACCCGGCGATCGACAGCAACGACCCGGGCGCCGCAGGCTTCACCGGCAGCCTGATCGTCGCCGAATTCGACTCCCTGGCCGCCGCCCAGGCTTGGGCCGATGCCGACCCGTACATCGCTGCCGGCGTGTACGACAAGGTCGTGGTCAAGCCTTTCAAGCAAGTCCTGCCTTGATTGAGGCCGGGCCTCATGGCGTGATCATGAGGCCCGCGCTCATCTATTGCGACCTGCGGCCGACAACCTTCTGAACCGATAGGAATCAGGAGTTCCAATGCGCCGAGGTCCGATGTCCCTGCTGCTTTGCCTGCTGTCGCTGTCCCCTTTTGCCCTTGCCGAAGAACCACTGTCGCTGACCGCTGCCGCGCAGATCACCGAGCTGCAGCAACGTCTGCAGGACAGTGAACAGCAACGTGCCGCGCTCAACCAACAACTGCAAGACACCCAGAGCGAGCAGGACAATGCCCAGCTCGCACGGCTGCGCCAGGAAAACCAGCGCCTGAAGCTTTCGCTCAAGGAGTTGCAGGCCAGCGCCCCGGTCCCGCTGCTCAGCGATCAGCAGTTGTGGTTCGTGATCGGTTCGGCCGTTGCACTGTTTTCGGCTGTCTGCGGTATCTTAGCCAGTGGCGGACACAGAAGACGCCGTCAATGGTTGAATTGAGTGAGTCATGAGCGAGCTGTTACTGATTGATGATGACCAGGAACTCTGCGAGCTGCTCGGCAGCTGGCTGAGCCAGGAAGGGTTCGCCGTACGCGCCTGCCATGACGGCCAGAGCGCGCGCCAGGCCCTGGCCGCCCACGCGCCGGCGGCCGTGGTGCTGGATGTGATGCTGCCTGACGGCAGCGGCCTGGAGCTGCTCAAGCAACTGCGAACCGAGCATGCGGAGTTGCCGGTGCTGATGCTCTCGGCCCGCGGCGAGCCTCTGGACCGCATCCTGGGCCTGGAGCTGGGCGCCGATGACTACCTGGCCAAGCCCTGCGACCCGCGCGAGCTTACCGCCCGACTGCGCGCGGTGTTGCGCCGTAGCCACCCGGCAGCCGCCAGCACCCAGCTCGAAGTCGGCGACCTGACCTTCAGCCCTGTGCGGGGCGTGGTCAGTGTCGATGCTCGTGAAATGACCCTCACGCTTTCCGAAAGCCGCATTCTCGAAGCATTGCTGCGCCAACCTGGCGATCCACTGGACAAACAGGAGCTGGCGCAGATCGCCTTGGGCCGCAAGCTGACCCTCTATGACCGCAGCCTGGACATGCATGTCAGCAACCTGCGCAAGAAGGTCGGCCCACACCCTGACGGCCGTCCCCGTATCGTTGCCCTGCGCAGCCGCGGTTACTACTACAGCCTCTGAGCGCCAAGCGGCAAGAAGGCAGCCGCACCACCACGGCTCTGTCTTTTAGCTCGCTGCTTGAGGCTCACAGCTTTACCAAGTCTTTACGCTCACCTGACCGCCCTTGACCTTGCTTTCCCTAGACTGGGCTCATCCGGTAACCACCGGCCCATGAAAGGAGAAACACCATGCGCAAGACCCTTATCGCCCTGATGTTCGCCGCCGCCCTGCCGACCGTGGCCATGGCCATGCCCGAAGGCGGTCCGCACCACGGTGGCTGGCATCATCGCGGTGACGCGCCTTTCGCCCAACTGGACCTGAGCCGCGACCAGCGCCAGCAGATCGGCAAGCTGATGGGCGAGCAGATGAAGCACCGCCGCGACATCACCGAGCGTTACATCGCCAAGCTGCCGGCTGCCGACCAGAAGGCCATGAAAGACGAGATCAAGGCCAGCCACGACAAGACCCAGGCCGATATCCGCGCCCTGCTCAAGCCTGATCAGCAGAAGAAGTTCGACGAACTGCAAAAGGAACGCGCCGCCCGCAAGGCCGAGTGGCAGGAGTTCCAGGCCTGGAAAGCTGAAAAAGGCACCAAGGCCCAGTAAGCTGACAGCCCCGCGCCCGACCCGCCTCCCAGCGGGCCGGGCTTTTCTTGTTTTCAGGAGGTGCTCTTGCGGTCATTGTTCTGGCGCATCCTGGCCAGCTTCTGGCTGGCCATCGCCCTGGTCGCAGGTTTGTCGATCCTGCTCGGCCACATGCTCAACCAGGATGCCTGGATCCTCAGTCGCCATCCGGGCCTCAATACCCTGGCCAGCCGCTGGACCCAGCACTATGAGCAGGAAGGCCTGGAGTCCGCCCAGCGCTTTCTGGAGCGGCGCAAGCACCGCTTCGGCATCGATGTGCAGGTGCTCAACGACAGTGGCGAGGCCGTGGTGCCGGGCACTTTCCCTCGTCGTGCCGCCGCCTTCGAGGCGCGTCAGCACAACGACCAGCGCCGCCTGCCCTGGCGTCGTCTGACCCAGGAATACACCAGCCCTGACAGTGGCGAGACCTACCTGCTGATCTACCGCATTCCACACCCGGCGCTCAACGCCTGGCACCGCGAGAGCCTGCTGTGGCCGCTGAGCGCCTTGGGGATCGCCCTGGTGGTACTGACGCTGTTCAGCCTGTTCGTCACGCTGTCCATTACGCGCCCGCTGAGCCGGCTGCGCGGTGCGGTGCACGACTTGGGACAGACCAGCTACCAGCAGAACAGCCTGGCGCGGCTGGCGTCCCGGCGTGACGAGTTCGGCGTACTGGCCAATGACTTCAACAAGATGGGCGCGCGCCTGCAAAGCCTGATCGGCAGCCAGCGCCAACTGCTGCGCGACGTTTCCCATGAACTGCGCTCACCGTTGGCGCGGCTGCGCATCGCCCTGGCCTTGGCCGAGCGCGCCGAACCCGAGCAACGCCAGGCCCTGTGGCCACGCCTGACCCGCGAGTGCGACCGCCTGGAAGACCTGATCAGCGAGATCCTGGCCCTGGCCCGGGTCGACGCCGAGCAATCCCATGCCGAGCCGGTGGACCTCAACGCGCTGCTCGGCAGCGTGCGCAAGGACGCCCAGCTCAGCGCCCCCGAGCAGGAGATACGTCTGCAGGCGGCACCCGGTCTGACCTTGCAAGGCTGGCCCACACTGATCGAGCGTGCGGTGGACAACCTGGTGCGCAATGCCTTGCGCTTCAACCCGGTCGGTCAATCGATCGAGATTCATGCCGAGCGCGAGCAAGGGCGCATCGTCTTGAGTGTGCGAGACCACGGCCCTGGCGTGGCCGAAGAGCACCTGGCGCAGCTGGGCGAGCCGTTTTTCCGCGCGCCTGGGCAGGAAGCGCCCGGGCATGGGCTGGGCCTTGCCATCGCCCGGCGAGCGGCGGAGCGACATGGCGGCCGTCTGGTGCTGGGCAATCACCCGCAGGGCGGGTTCGTGGCGACCCTGGAATTGCCCTGCGAGATCGTTGCCGGCTGACAGGTCTTTCCCCTTGCGGCACAAGGCCGCTCCTACACGGTCTGTAGGAGCGGCCTTGTGCCGCGAAAGGGCCGCGCAGCGGCCCCAATGAATCACTCGCCCCAGGCGCTGACGAAGTCGGCGGTCTCCAGAACAGGCGCGGTACGCGGCTCGGTCATGGGCGTACCGACATACAGGTAGCCAATCAGCTCTTCATTCTCGGCAAGCCCCAGCCCCTGATGCACATGAGCATCGAATGCCATATCGCCGGTGCGCCAGACTGCACCGATCCCCTGGGCGTGGGCGGCGATGAGAATGCCATGGGCTGCGCAACCGGCCGCCAGGCGCTGCTCGGATTTGGGCACCTTGAAATGCTCCTGCAGGCGCGCCACCACCACGATCAGCAAGGGCGCTCGCAGCGGCATGGCCCGCGCCTTGTCCAGCGCCGCCTGGCTGGCATCACCCTTTTTCTGGACCGCTTCGGCGAACAGCTCACCGAGCTTTTCGCGGGCCGCGCCCTCGATGGTCAGGAAGCGCCATGGGCGCAGCTGGCCGTGGTCCGGGGCGCGCAAGGCCGCCTGAAACAGCGCTTCGCGCTGGGCGGCATTGGGCGCCGGGTCGGTCAGGCGTGGCACGGAAACACGGTTGAGCAATGCGTCGAGAGCCTCCATGGGCTACCCTCCTGGCAGATTGAAAAAGTGCGGCCATTCTCAAGCTGCCGGCCACAAGCTGCAAGCCGCAAGAAAACGTCCTCTCACGCTTAGCGCTTGCAGCTTGGCGCCTGCGGCTTAAAATGGCGCCCTTTCCGTTTCGAGTCAGAGCAGATCACATGGCGTTGCCGACCTTAAGGATCATTGGTTTCATCATCGGCATCTTCCTGATCACCCTGGCGGTCAGCATGGTCGTGCCCATGACGACCCTGGTGGTCTTCGAACGCACCGGCGACATGCCTTCGTTCCTCTGGTCGAGCCTGATCACCTTCATCGCCGGCCTGGCACTGGTCGTCCAGGGACGGCCCGAGCACGTCCACTTGCGCCCTCGCGACATGTACCTGCTGACAGTCAGCAGTTGGCTGGTCGTGTGCGTGTTCGCCGCCCTGCCGTTCCTGCTGACCCAGCACATCAGCTACACCGACGCCTTCTTCGAAAGCATGTCCGGCATCACCGCCACCGGCGCCACGGTGCTCAGCGGGCTGGACACCATGTCACCCGGCATCCTGATGTGGCGCTCGATGCTGCACTGGCTCGGCGGTATCGGCTTCATCGGTATGGCGGTGGCGATCCTGCCGCTGCTGCGCATCGGTGGCATGCGCCTGTTCCAGACCGAATCCTCGGACCGTTCGGAAAAGGTCATGCCGCGCTCGCACATGGTCGCCAAGTCGATCGTGGCGGTGTATGTCGGCATCACCGTGTTCGGCAGCCTGGCGTTCTGGTGGGCGGGCATGCGGCCGTTCGATGCCATCAACCATGCCATGTCGGCGATTTCCACCGGCGGCTTTTCCACCTCCGATCAGTCCCTGGCCAAGTGGGACATCCCGGCCGTGCACTGGGTGGCGGTGGTGGTGATGATCCTGGGTAGCGTGCCGTTCACCCTGTACGTAGCCACCCTGCGCGGCAACCGCAAGGCGTTGCTCCGCGACCAGCAGGTCCAGGGCCTGCTCGGTTTGCTGGTGGCCACCTGGCTGGTGCTGGGCACCTGGTACTGGGCCACCACCAACCTGCACTGGCTGGACGCCCTGCGCCACGTGGCACTGAACGTCACGTCGGTGGTCACCACCACCGGCTTCGCCCTGGGCGATTACAGCTTGTGGGGTAATTTCTCGCTGATGCTGTTTTTCTATCTGGGCTTCATCGGTGGCTGCTCCGGCTCCACCGCCGGCGGCATCAAGATCTTCCGTTTCCAGGTCGCCTACATCCTGCTCAAGGCGAGCCTCAACCAGTTGATTCACCCCCGTGCGGTGATCAAGCAAAAGTACAACGGCCACCGTCTCGACGAAGAGATCGTGCGCTCGATCCTTACCTTCTCGTTCTTCTTCGCCGTCACCATCTGTGTCATCGCCCTGCTGCTGTCCTTGCTGGGCGTGGACTGGATGACCGCCCTCACCGGCGCTGCGGGCACCGTCTCCGGTGTCGGGCCGGGCCTGGGCGAGGTGATTGGCCCTGCCGGCAACTATGCGACCTTGCCGAACGCGGCCAAGTGGATCCTTTCAGGCGGCATGCTGCTCGGCCGACTGGAGATCATCACGGTGCTGGTGTTGTGTATGCCGGCGTTCTGGCGTCACTGACCGGCTCTGCCTCCAGACGGGCGCGGTACTCGCTGGGCGTGACATCGAACCAGCGGCGGAACGCCCGGTAGAAGTTGCTCGGGTCGGCAAACCCCAGCAGGTAGGCGGTTTCCAGCAAGGTCATGCCAGGCTGGGCCAGGTACTGCTCGGCCAGTTCCCGGCGGGTGTCGTCGAGCAAGGTCTGGAAGCTGGTGCCCTCCTCCTGTAAGCGACGCTGCAAAGTGCGCTGTGACAGGTGCAGCGCCTGGGCGAGGGTTTCGCGCTTGGGCTCGCCCTGGGGCAAAACGCGGCACAGCACCTGGCGGACCCTATGGGTCACCCGGCTTTCCGAGAAGCGTGCCAGATATTCCCCGGCAAAGCGGTCGTGCAGCACGGCCATGGCCTCGTTGGCCGTCGGCAGCGGGGCCTCCATGTCAGCCCGCTCGAATACCAGCGCGTCATGGGGCGCACCGAACACCAAAGGTGAGTGGAACGCAGCCTTGTACGGCTCGATGTTCTTCGGCTGAGGCCCCTGGATCAACACGCGGCGCGGCTGGATCGAGCGGCCGCTGAGCCACGTGCACAAGGACAACGCACAGGCCAGCGACGCCTCGGCGCTATGGCGGGTGGGCGGCAGGTGGTCGCCATGCACGGTCAGCACCAGCGAATAGCCTTCCGGCCCCAGGCGGAAGCTGAGGTCGGCGCTCTCGGCGATGATCCTCTGATAACGCACCAGGCGTTCGAAGCCCTCGGCCAGGGTGCGACTGGACATCAGCGCGTAACCCACCACATGGAACGACGCCGGGCGCACCACGCGGGCCATGTTCAGCCCGATCGCCTCGTTGCCCGAAAGCTCCACCGCCAGTTGCCACAGACGGGTCATGGCGTCCTGAGGAAAGCGCGCGTCAGGATCGTCGAGGGCTGAGAAATCCAGCCCGAGCTGTTTGAACATGGCCTGGCAGTCGAGCCCTTCCAGCTCGAGCGCTTTGACAATCCCTGATGCCCAGCTGGCTGACGTGGTTCTCTCGCTCATGGCAGGCTTCTTGTGCTGACCGCTTCATGCGGCGAATCGAAAAGATATTCAATTGGCGCCTTTGGTCACTGGCCGGCCCCGACAATGACTCTAGACTCGATTCAGGCTCCGCGCCGTGTATCTGTTCACAACGCGAACCTAACGGGAGTACAGCCATGATCCCTGCCGCGCAGTTTCGAAGTTTTGCCGAGTTCTATCCTTATTACCTGGGTGAACACAGCAACCCCACTTGCCGCCGCCTGCATTTCGTCGGTACCAGCCTGGTCATCGCCCTGCTCGCCTACACCTTCGCCAGCGGGCGCTGGCAATTGCTGCTGGCCGTGCCGTTCGCCGGTTATGGCTTCGCCTGGGTCGGTCATTTCTTTTTCGAGAAAAACCGCCCAGCCACCTTCACTTATCCGCTGTACAGCCTGCTGGGCGACTTCGCCATGTTCCGCGACATCCTGCGCGGCAAGATCAGCCTCTAGGGAGCGCCGAGGCGATTAGGCCGGTTCGCGCAGCGCAGCCAAGCGGTCAGCCTCGCGGGCCTGGGCTTCGGCCAGACGATAAAGCTCGATCTGCCCATCCCAGTGCTCGATCAGCGCCGTGCATGACTCCACCCAGTCGCCGCAATTGAGGTATTGCACCTCCCCCACCTGGCGGATCTCGGCGTGATGGATATGCCCGCAGACCACCCCCTGGAAGCCCCGCCGGGTGCATTCATGGGCGATGGCATCCTCGAAGTCGCTGATGAAGTTCACTGCCCCCTTGACCTTGTGCTTGAGGTACGCCGACAACGACCAATAGCCGTAGCCGTAGCGAGCTCGCCAATGGTTGAGCCAGCGGTTGAGCACCAAGGTGAATTCGTACGCCCGGTCTCCCAGGAACGCCAGCCAGCGGTGGTAGCGGGTGATCACATCGAACTGGTCACCGTGGATCACCAGTAGACGCCGGCCATCGGCGGTCAGGTGCTCGGCTTCGTCCACCAGGTGAATGTTGCCCAGCATCAGTTTGGAGTAGCGGCGCAGGAACTCGTCGTGGTTGCCGGTGACGTAGATCACCTCGGTGCCGCGCTTGCTCAGGGTGAGCAACCGACGGATGACATTGGTGTGGGCCTGGGGCCAATAGATGCCGCCGCGCAGCTTCCAGCCATCGATGATGTCACCGACCAGATAGATGCGGTCGGCCTGATACCCCTTGAGGAACTGCGACAGGTGTTCGGCCTGGCAATCGCGGGTGCCCAGGTGCACATCGGAAATCCATAAAGTGCGCACACGTTGCTTGCGCGATGGGCGGGCGAGTTCGGCATGGGTCATGGGCAGGCTCCTGCGCTGTTTGCTGGAGACTGGCAGTTGTGGATGACAGGTTGGTGGCAGCGGCGTGACGGCTGATCGCCTGCCAGCCCTTGGCGATCAGGGGCCGATCGCAGCCGCCCACAAAATGGCGCGGCACTGCGAGAGCGGGCATGTCCCGCAGTCGGGCTACAGATGTGTACACTGGCGCCCTGCCCCGCGAGGAAATACCCATGACCGCCGGCCCCATCCTCTCTCTGCGCCACTACCGCCATGACCTGATCGCCCACAGTCACGACCATTCACAGCTGGTGTTTGGCCTGGGTGGACGCCTGGATTTCGAGGTTCAGGGCCATGGCGCGCAGGTCCAGCGCCAGGGCCTGATGGTGGTGCCGGCCGGCGCCCATCACACCTGTGGCAGTCCAGCCGGTAGCGACTGCCTGGTACTGGATGTTCCCGACGCAGGCTGGTTGCACGAGCAATTGGGTCGCCATGCCGATGCCAGCCGCCGCCTGCTCGATCGACCTGGCCCCCTGAGCCTGGACAACCGTCAGCAGCAATTGGTCGACTGGCTCGCCAGCAGCCCGGTGGATGACCCGTTGATCGCCCAGCAAGGCGCGGTCCTGCTGCTGGCCAGCCTCAATTCGCAACCCGTGCCGGCGCCCCTCCAGCGGCACCTGCCCTACGCGGCATTCGACGCACACATCGAGCAGCATGCCGCCCACCCGCTGCAGGTGGCGGACCTGGCGCGCCTGGCCGGTCTGTCCTGCGCCCGCCTGCATGCGCGCTTCGCCAGCGAATGTGCCATGACGCCGATGGATTACATTCGCCAGCGGCGCTTGCTCAAGGCGCGACGTTTGCTGCAGCAGACCGGCCTGCCGATCGGCGAAATCGCCGCGCAGGTTGGCTACAGTTCCCAGAGTGCGTTTTCGGCCGCCATGCGCCGTGACTTTGGCCGCTCGCCCATGGCCGTGCGACGCGAGCCTGACGACAACTGACGCAAGGATGGCGACAGACAGCACGCGACAGCCCTCGTAGACTGACCCTTGAATATCGAGCCTGCGGGATGCTCGCTGGCCCCCTGGCCTGTCGCGCGGCAAGCTCGCGCCCACCGGTACGCCAATGCGCGTGGGCCACTGTCATCACAAGGACTACCATGAACCACCGCACTGCCCTTGGCGCCCTGCACATCGGCGCCCTTTTCTTCGGCCTCACCGGCGTTTTCGGCAAGCTGGCGGCCAGTGCAAGCCCCACCATCATCGTCTTCGGGCGCGCCGCCTTCGCCGTGCTCGCCCTGGCGCTGTTCGCCAGCCTCGCCGGCCCCGGCTGGCAACGCCTCGGCGCGCAAGACGTGCGCAGGCTGCTGCTCGGCGGCGTGCTCCTGGCCGGACACTGGGTCAGTTTCTTCATCGCAGTCAAAGTCGGCGGCGTGGCCATCGCCACCCTCGGCTTCGCCAGCTTCCCTGCTTTCACGGTGATCCTCGAAGGCGTGTTGTTCCGCGAGCGCATCCGCCGCAACGAGGCTGTGCTGGTGGTGCTGGTGAGCATCGGTCTGGTCTTGGTCACCCCTGCGTTCGACCTGCAAAGCGAAGCGACAGGTGGCCTGCTGTGGGCATTGCTTTCAGGGTTGCTGTTCTCGTTGCTGTCGCTGACCAATCGCGCCGGTTCTGGGCGCCTGCCGGCGGTACAGGCGGCGCTGTGGCAGAACCTGGTGGTCGGCCTGTGCCTGCTGCCCTTCGCCGGCCCAGGCCTGAACCAGGTAGCGACGATGGACTGGCTGTGGATCGGCCTGCTCGGCATCTTCTGCACGGGCGTCGCCCACAGCCTGTTCGTCGCCAGCCTGAGCGTGATCAAGGCGCGCACTGCCGCCGTGGTGTTCGGCATGGAACCGGTCTATGGCATCGCCGTCGCCTGGGTGGTGTTCGCCGAAACGCCGACCCTGCGCATGCTGGCGGGCGGTGTCTTGATCATCTTCGCGATCGTGCTCTCCAGCCGCATGGCCGCCGAGCAACCGCCCAAGCAGCGCCCCCTGGCCGAAGGCGCCTGATCAGCGATCGTTATGGCCCAGGTCGCGCTGCGGGTCGATCTGATCGCGCAGCCGCTGCTTGAGCACCTTGGCCTCGGGAAAACCACCATCGGCCTTGCGCTCCCAAAGCTGCATGCCATCGCAGGTGATACGGAACACGCCACCGGTGCCCGGCTCCAGGGCCACGCGGCCCAAGTCGTCGGCAAAGGTGCTGAGCAGCTCCTGGGCCAGCCAGGCGGCACGCAGCAGCCACTGGCATTGCGTGCAATAAGTGATGACGATTTCGGGCTTGGCCTGGGGCATGGCAATGCGTCTCCTTCGGGGATGAGCCGCTTATACTAGCGGTCTTTGACCACGGTTTTGAGACTCACGATGCGCCGCCTGCTGTTCTGCCTTTTGCTGACACTCACCAGCTTCACCGCCCTGGCCACTGAAGTCGCCCGGCCCAAGGTTGGCCTGGTGTTGTCCGGTGGCGCTGCCCGGGGCCTTGCCCATATCGGCGTGCTCAAGGCCCTGGAGGAGCAAGGCGTACGCATCGACGCCATCGCCGGCACCAGCATGGGCGCGGTGATCGGTGGGTTGTATGCCTCCGGCTACAGTGTCGAGGAGCTCGAAAAGCTCGCCACCACCCTCGACTGGCAGCAGGCGCTGTCCGATGCCCCGCCACGCAAGGACGTGCCGTTCCGCCGCAAGCAGGACGACCGCGATTTCCTGGTCAAGCAAAAGCTCAGCTTTCGCGACGACGGCAGCCTCGGCCTGCCGTTGGGCGTGATCCAGGGCCAGAACCTCTCCCTGCTGCTAGAAAGCAAGCTGGCCCACACTGCCGACACGCGCGACTTCAACAAACTGCCGATCCCCTTCCGCGCCGTGGCCACCGACATCGCCAGCGGCGAGAAGGTGGTGTTCAGCCGCGGGCACCTGCCACAGGTGATCCGCGCCAGCATGTCGATCCCGGCCGTGTTCGCCCCGGTCGAACTCGACGGCCGTCTCTTGGTGGATGGCGGCATGGTCGACAACATTCCCGTCGATGTCGCGCGGGACATGGGGGTTGACCTGGCCATCGTGGTCGACATCGGCACCCCCTTGCGTGATCGCAAACAGCTGGCCACGGTGGTCGACGTGCTCAACCAGTCGATCACCTTGATGACCCGGCGCAACTCCGAGGAGCAACTGGCCAGCCTGCATCAGGACGACGTCCTCATCCAGCCTTCGCTCGCCGCCTTCGGCGTGACCGACTTCGGCCGTGCCCAGGACATGATCGATGCCGGCTATCGCGCCGCCCGGGCCATGGACAACCGCCTGGCCAGCCTGCGCCGTGACGAGGGCGACACAGGCCTTGCAGTGGCCCGTTCGCCACGCCAGCGCCGGCCGATCATCACCGCGATCAAGGTGGAGAACGATTCGAAGGTCAGCGACGACGTGATCCGCTATTACATCCGCCAACCCCTGGGCGAACCCCTTGAACTGGATCGCCTGCAGACCGACATGGGCACCCTTTACGGCCTGGACTACTTCGACCGGGTGCAGTATCGCGTGGTGCACAAGGGCGACGACAACACCCTGGTGATCAACGCCCGCGGCAAGCGTGGCGGCACCGATTACCTGCGCCTGGGCCTGAACCTGTCGGACGACATGCGTGGCGACAGTGCCTTCAACCTCGGCGCCAGCTATCGGGTCAATGGCATCAACCGGCTGGGCGCCGAGTGGTTGACCCGCGCCCAGATCGGCGACCAGCAGGAGCTCTACAGCGAGTTCTACCAGCCGCTGGATGTGGGCTCACGCTACTTCGTCGCGCCCTATCTGGACTTCGGCTCACAGAACATCGAGGCGACCCTGGACAACGATCCGGTCGCAGAATACCGCCTGGAGCGCTACGGTTTCGGCCTCAACCTCGGTCGACAGATCGGCACCTACGGCGAAGTACGGGTGGGGGTTGGCAAAGCCTGGGGCGAGGCCGAGGTGCGCATCGGCGACCAGGACCTGCCCAGCGTCAGCTTCAACGAAGGCTTCTATGAGCTGAAGTACTCATTCGATACCTTCGACAATGTGTACTTCCCTCACAGCGGTGAAGACATCGGGCTGGCCTTGCGCAAGTACGACAAGTCCCTGGACTCGGACGACGACTACCGTCAGTGGGAGCTCAAGCTGGACAAAGCCTTCAGCAGCGGGCCGCACAGCCTGGTGCTGGGCGGGCGCTACGGGCGCACCTTGGATGACGCCCAGGTAGTGACCTCAAGCTTCGTGTTCGGCGGGGCCAGGCAGTTGTCGGGCTTTCGCCAAGACTCGGTGTCGGGGCAAAACATCAGCCTGATGCGTATGGTTTACTACCGCCGCCTCACGCCCCGCGCCTACCTGCCGCTAGACTTCCCGCTGTACCTGGGCGGCTCGCTCGAACGTGGCCGGGCCTGGAACAACGACAACGAATTCGACAGCGGGTACATCAATGCAGCGAGCATCTTCCTGGGCTTGGAGACACCGTTGGGGCCGTTGAACATCAGCTATGGAGCCAACGATGAGCATCAGAAGGCGGTGTACCTGAATCTGGGACATACCTTCTAAAGCCAGTGGGACCGCCTGCGGCCCATCGCAGGCTCCCACACGCTGGCAACGCTGCGATGAGCCACAGGGCAGCCCCACGTGGCATGAATTCAGGATTTTTCGAGGTTGGCGAGAATCTTCGCATGCACCCGCATGCAGACTTCCAGGTCGGCCTCGTCGACCCCCGTGAACAATTCCAGGCGCAGGGCGTTGGCGATGGTCTCGATCTGGTCGATCAGCGGCTTGGCCGGCGGGCACAGCAAAATTTTCTTCGCCCGCCGGTCCTCCATCACCGCCTGACGCCGCACTAACCCCTGACTCTCCAGACTGTCGAGCAACCGCGCGAGCGTCGGTCCCTCGACCCCTACGCTCTGGGCCAGCTCACGCTGGGTCGGGGCCTCTTCGAAGCGGGCCAGGTGCAACAGCACCAACCAGCGCGCCTGGGACAGGTTGAGGCCGGCAAGGCGGCGGTCCAGTTCGGCGCGCCAGCCACGGGACATCTGGGCCAGCTGCATGCCGAAGCGGTGTTGGTTATCGGTCAGGGGCATAAGCGACTCTATGAACAGAACTAATTATTAGCCAGCTAATCATGCCCGACGCCAACAGGCAAGGCTGCGGCGCGCGGGAATTTCCGATATTCGTCAAAAAGCGTGACAAGGGTCAGTCACAGCTCGAACTCTGCGGCCAGTGCCGCACGCACACAATGCAGCACGCCTTCCGGTACGCGCTGGCCGAACAACGGCGACACCACCGATACCGGCGGCAGTTCGCCCTCGCCGTCAAGGAAGGCATCCTGCACTTCCATCAGCAGGTCTTCGGGCAGGTCCAAGGCTTGCTCCAGGCTCAACTCCTGACGGCCAAGGGCCTCGGCCAGCAGGCTGTAGACGTTCTTTTCGCTGCAATTGAGCTGGCCGGCGATCTGCGCCGGGGTCATGCCGGCCCGGGCCAGGCTGACCAGCTCGTGGCGCAGGTCGAGCACCACCTTGGGCGCCTCATCCCCCGAGCCGCCATTGAGCACCTCGAGGAAGGCCTCGCCATAACGCTCCAGCTTGCGCGCACCCACGCCGCTGACCTGGGCCATGTCGCTGAGGCTGGTCGGTTGGCTGCGCAGCATTTCCAGCAGGGTCGAATCGGGGAAGATGACATAGGGCGGCACGCTGTGCTCCTCGGCCAGCTTGCGCCGCAGGGCTCGCAGCGCCTCCCAGAGCTCGCGCTCCTCGGCCCGCACTAGCTGACTGGCGGGGCTGCCGCCGCCAGAGGATTTGGCCACGGTCTGTGGCTTGAGGTCACGACGCAGTTGCAGGGTGACTTCACCCCGCAGCAACGGGCGACAACTGTCGGACAACCGCAGCCCGCCGTAACCTTCCAGGTCGATATCAACCAGTGCGCGTGCCACCAGTTGGCGGAACAACGACCGCCACTCGTGCTCGCTCAAGGATTTGCCGACACCGAACACCGAAAGCTTTTCGTGGCCGAAATTGCGCACCTTTTCGGTGTCCTTGCCCACCAGCACATCGACCAGGTGGCCCACGCCATAGCGCTGACCGGTGCGGTACACCGCCGACAGCGCCTGGCGGGCAGGCTCGGTGGCATCCCAGGTCTGTACCTGGTCGACGCAGTTGTCGCAATGGCCGCAGGGCTGTTCGAGCACTTCGTCGAAGTAGGCCAGCAGCGACTGGCGGCGGCAGCGGGTTTCTTCGCACAGGGCCAGCATGGCGTCGAGCTTGTGCTGCTCGACACGCTTGTGGCGCTCGTCACCCTCGGAGTTCTGCAGCATCTGCTTGAGCATCACCATGTCTTGCAGGCCGTAGGCCATCCAGGCGTCCGACGGTAGGCCGTCACGACCGGCACGGCCGGTTTCCTGGTAGTAGGCTTCCATCGACTTGGGCAGGTCGAGATGGGCGACGAAGCGGACGTTGGGCTTGTCGATGCCCATGCCGAAGGCAATGGTGGCAACCATGATCAAGCCCTCCTCGTTGAGGAAGCGGTGCTGGTTGGCCGCACGGGTCTCGGCGGCAAGACCGGCGTGATAAGGCAGGGCCGGGAAACCCTGCTCGCAGAGAAACGCAGCGGTCTCGTCGACTTTCTTGCGCGACAGGCAATAGACGATGCCGGCGTTGCCCCGGCGCTCGCCGAGAAACGCCATCAGCTGCTTGCGCGGTGCCTCCTTGGGCACGATGCGGTAGAAGATGTTGGGCCGGTCGAAGCTCGACAGGAATCGCTCGGCGCCCTGCAGGTGCAGGCGCTGGACGATCTCTTCGCGGGTACGCATGTCGGCCGTTGCGGTCAGGGCGATGCGTGGCACCTGGGGGAACAGCTCGGCCAGTTGGCCCAGTTGCAGATACTCAGGACGGAAGTCGTGGCCCCACTGCGAGACGCAGTGGGCTTCGTCGATGGCGAACAGGGCGATGTCCAGGGTACGCAGGAATTCCAGCATGCGTGGCTGCACCAGGCGCTCGGGCGCCAGGTACAGCATCTTCACCTCGCCCCTACGCAGGCGCCCGGCCAGCTCACGCTGTTGCTCGGCACTCAGGGTCGAATTCAGTGCGGCGGCGGCCACACCCAATTCGTCGAGGGTAGCTACCTGGTCGTCCATCAGCGCGATCAGCGGTGACACCACGACCGCAAGGCCCGGGCGCAGCAAGGCCGGCACCTGGAAGCACAGGGACTTGCCACCGCCGGTAGGCATCAGCACCAGGGCATCGCCGCCACTGGCCACGCATTCGATGATCGCTGCCTGGCGTCCCCGGAAACTGTCGTAGCCGAAGATGTCCTTGAGGACGCGCTGAGCCTGTTCGAGCATTGGAAACTCCAAAATCGCCGTACCATCCTGGACACAGGCTGGACGAAAAATCCGCCGGACACACTTGCCAATCCGTAAGCGGCTTTTGCCGGAGTGCCGGGAAACGGCACCCCTGGATGAAAAATCGCGGATTATACCCCACTGCCCGTTCATGCAGGATGCCTTGGCAGCTTCCCCGCGACAGACGTTCCCTTTGCCCCCCAGCCGCCGCAAGGTGCTAGAATTCGTTATCGTTTATTCCCCAAGGTAGCCCTGTAATGTCCTTCGCCGAGCAACTGACCCGCCTGCAAGCCTTCCTCGACGCCGACGAGCTGCACGAAGAAGCGCTGGACTACGTCGCCGCCCATGGCTACCTGACCGCGCTGTCGATCTGCTCCGAGGACGTTCCCGAGCGCGAATGGATCGACGCCCTGTTCGCTGAAGAACCCCACTATGCCAGTGACGCCCAGCGCACCGAGATCGAGGCGACCTTGGTGGCTCTCAAGGCGCATATCGGCCGTCAGTTGGCCAGCGACGACGAGTTCGAGCTGCCTTGCGACCTGGACCTGACCGACGAGCCGGACGATTCCGACCTGCGCGGCTGGTGCATCGGCTTCATGGAAGGGGTCTTCCTGCGCGAAGAAGCCTGGTTCGAGAACGCCGAGGAAGAAGTCAGCGAAATGCTGCTGCCGATCATGGTCGGCTCGGGCCTGTTCGACGAGCAGCCGGAGTTCGAGGACATCGCCCGCAACGCCAGCCTGCAGGACGACATGATCGTGCAGATCCCCGAGGCGCTGACCGCGCTGTTCCTGCTGCTGCACGCCCCTGACGAGAAGCCTGCCCTGCTCAAGCCGCGCCACCACTAAGGTGGCCATGCGCTACCTGTTGCTGGCCATCGGCTGGCTCAGCGTTGCGCTGGGGGTGGTGGGGATTTTCCTGCCGGTACTGCCCACCACCCCTTTCCTGCTCCTGGCCGCAGCCTGCTTCGCGCGCAGCTCGCCGCGCTTTCACCATTGGTTGATCAACCACCCCAAGCTAGGTCCGTGGATCCGTGATTACCTCAGCGGCGAAGGCATCCCGCTCAAGGGCAAGGTCTACGCCATCGGCCTGATGTGGGCGAGCATCGGCCTGTCCTGCTACCTGGTGCCTCTGTTCTGGGCACGGGCCTTCATGCTCACCAGCGCCGTGCTGGTCAGCCTGTACATCCTCAAGCAAAAGACCTTGCGCCGGCCTGGTTGACGCTCAATCACTGAGCGACGACGGCTCGGACTCCACCACCAGCAACAGGCAGCCCCCAGGCGAACGCAGCCAGTGTTCGGAGCCTGCGGCATAGACCAGACTGTCGCCCGCGCGAAAAACCTGACCATCGACATCCATGACTTCACCTTCCAGCACCTGCAGCAATTCGGTGGCTGCGTGCCGATGCGGTACCGAGCGGCTGCCGGGCGCCATTTTCATCCAGTAGGCCTGCCAGGGGCCGGTGTCGGCCAAAGTTTTCCAGCTGACACCTTCCAGGCGCTGGCCGCCCAGAATCATAGGCTGCCACAGGGCCTGGCTGGGGGAATGGGCTTCGCGGTGGGACATGTGGGCTGACTCCGAGGTGGGCACGAAGCACAGTCTATGAGGCTGGAGCAGGCCTGGCGCTGCAGGTGCGACCAGGGCGTATGTCCAGGCGTCGCACGGTGCATTGATCCGAAGGCGAGCCCGCTCCTGCAGGAGCGGGCTGGTCCCGAGATTGGATCACCCCTCGCACCACGGATCACTCAGACAGTGTCCACCTTCAACGAATGATCATTGAGCATCCCGTTGATGATGGTCGCCGTGTCCTGTCCCGAGGCGATCACCCCACCCGCGCCGGCCGTGACGCCATAGTGCTGCGCCAGGTCGACCCCAGCCAGTTCGATGGTCTGGGTGGGCGCGGCGCCCGCCACACTGCTGACTTCGATGGTCGAGACCACATTGGTGCCGGTACCGGTGACCTTGAAGTGCAGGTAGTCATCCAGCGAAGCGGACGTGGCTTGTTCGCCTTGAAGCAATTGCGACAGGTCGAGGCGGTCGCTGCCGGGGGTGAAGTCGGTGACGGTGTCGTGCCCTACATCCCCCTTTTGCCAGATAAAGGTGTCGTTACCGCCACCTCCGGTGAGCCGGTCGTTGCCCAACCCGCCGATGAGCACGTTGTTGCCAGCATCGCCAATCAGGATGTCGTTGTAGTCGGAGCCGATGAGGTTCTCGATGCCGTTGAGGGTGTCGGTACCGGCTCCTCCGGTGTTTTGCGCACCAGTAAGGTTCAGGTTGACCGTCACTGCGCCAGTGGCCGAGGCGTAGCTGGCCGTGTCGATGCCTGCACCACCATCGAGCAGATCATTGCCCGGCCCGCCGATCAGCAGGTCATTGCCCTCACCGCCATGGAGTTTGTCATCGCCACTGCCACCAACCAGCACATCGTTGCCAGCACCACCCTGCAACGTGTCGTTGCCTGCGCCGGCCACCAGGGTGTCATTGTCGGTGGTGCCCGTGAGCACGTTACCCCCCTGGTAGGTGATGTCGACATTACCTGTCGCGCTGGCGCCATGGCCATCGTTCACTGTGTAGGTGCCGTTGTACACATCCTGCTCGGCATCGCTGTAATCGATCGACATCGTCAGCAGGTAGTTCGCCGTGCCGTGGCTGCCATTGCCGCTGGACACATTGATCATGTGGATGGAGTACGTCCCGTCGTGGCTGGCGGTGAAGCCTTTGTCGTTGTCGATGGTCTGGTAGCTGCCGCCTTCGTCCTTCCACTCCATGGCGACCTGGCTTGCCGACAAGTCATGGTGCAGGTTCAGGGTCTCGCCTTTCTTGAGGGTGACCGTCAATACATCCTGGGCATTGGCGAAGTTGCCGTTGGGCGAGGCCAGGAAGCCGCTCACGATCAGCGCGGCCGCCATGCTGTCGGAGGTCCCGCGGAACTCGCTGCGCGCAAGGTCCCGAACCCGGTTGGGCAGGTTGCTGCCGATGCCATTGAACTCGATCACAGGGGTGTCGCTGCCCACCCCAAAGCCTGCGCCGTTGGCGGAGAACTGGGTGTCGAAGTAGGTCGACGACACCGAAAGTTTATCGTGGTCAGGGTCGCTGTCGTTGGCCAGCAGGGCCTCGGCAGGCACTGTGATCCCCGCGCCAGCAATGTTGGTGATGATGTGGTCGGCAGCGGCCACCGGAGGTGCGTTCGTCTCTTGCGGCTCGCATATCCAGGGTTGGCTGTCCTGCACCTTGATGCTGACGGTGGTGGTGCTTTCATCGCCGTCTGCGTCACGGATGGTGTAGACGAAGATGTCGGTCGCACCATCGCTGCCCACGCTGTTGGGGTTGGCGTGGTAGCTGGCGCTGCCGTCGGCATTGAGGATCAGGTAACCATAGTTGCCCATGACCTGGGTGCCGACATCGCCGTGCGCGGCGGTGGAGGTGTCACTACCGACGCGCACGCCAACCACGGCGTTGCCGTTGGCGGCCTTGTCCGCGCCCAGGTCATCGTTGTACAACACGTTGCCGGTGACCACGCCGCCCTCGTGGACGATCGATTTCGAATCGGCAATGGCCTTGGGCACGTCATCGACGATGTTGATGACGATCTGGCTGGTGATGGTGTTGCCCTGTTCATCCTTCGCCTGGTAGGTGAAGGTCTCGGTCGTGGTATTCGGGCCGTCGTTGGCACCGCCCGGGGTTTTCGGTGCCGAGGTCAGGGTGTAGGTATAAGTGCCGTCGCCGTTCAGATGAAGCTGTCCGTATTGCCCTGCGGCATTGTCCACCAGGCTGTAGGTCAATGCACCCACGCCACCCTGTACCGCGCCGGCCAGAGTGCCGGAGGCCGTTTCGCCGGTGGAGGTTGGATCGCTGCCGGTGACGTTGCCCGGGGCCAGGTCCTTGCCATCCTGGTTCAGGTCCAGGGCTTTTTCATACACCGTCACATCGCAGTCTGGGCCGCTCACCGACAGTGGGTTGCCCTGCACATTGAGGGTGACGGTGGTCGTGCTTTCGTCGCCATCGGCATCACGGATGGTATAGACGAAGGTGTCTGTCGCACCGTTGCTGACGACGCTGTTGGGGTTGGCGTGGTAGGTCGCAAAGCCATCGGCGTTGATCACCAGGTAGCCGTAGTTGCCCATGACCTGGGTGCCGACCTCGCCATGGGCCGAGGTCGAGGTATCGTTGCCCGCCCGCACGCCGACCACGACGTTGCCGTCGGTGACCTTGTCCGCGCCCAAGACATCGTTGTACAGCACATCGCCACTTACCATACCGCCCGCCTGTACGGTGGCTGAGTCGGTATTGGCCTTGGGCACGTCGTCGACGATGTTGATGACGATCTGGCTGGTGATGGTGTTGCCCAGCTGATCCTTCGCCTGATAGGTGAAGGTTTCGGTCAGGGTGTTCGGGCCATCGTTGGCGCCACCCGGCGTTTTCGGCGCCGAGGTCAGGGTGTAGGTGTAAGTGCCGTCGCCGTTCAGATGGATCTGACCGTATTGCCCGACGGCATTGCCCATCAAGGTGTAGGTCAATGCACCGACCCCGCCTTGCACCGCACCGACCAGGGTGCCCGTACCGGTTTCGCCCGTGGACGTCGGATCGCTGCCGGTGACGTTCCCGGCCGCCAGGTCTTTGCCGTCCTGGTTCAGGTCCAACGCTTTTTCGTAGACCGTCACATCACGGTCCGCCCCGCTGACCGAGAGGCCACTGTCCAGCACATTGATGGTGACGGTGGTGGTGCTCTCGTCGCCGTCGGCATCGCGGATGGTGTAGACGAAGGTGTCGGTCGCACCGGCCCCTGCCACGCTGTTGGGGTTGGCGTGGTAAGTCGCCCAGCCATCGGCGTTGATCACCAGGTAGCCGTAGTTACCCATGACCTGGCTGCCGACCTCGCCGTGGGCCGAAGTCGAGGTATCGTTCCCCGCGCGCACGCCGACCACGACGTTGCCGTCGGCCACTTTGTCCGCGCCCAGGTTGTCGTTGTAGAACACGTTGCCGGAGACGACACCCCCCTCATGCACAGGCGCCGAATCCGGATTGGCCTTGGGCACGTCGTCAACGATGTTGATGACGATCTGGCTGGTGATGGTGTTGCCCAGCTGATCCTTCGCCTGATAGGTGAAGGTTTCGGTCAGGGTGTTCGGGCCATCGTTGGCGCCACCCGGCGTTTTCGGCGCCGAGGTCAGGGTGTAGGTGTAAGTGCCGTCGCCGTTCAGATGGATCTGACCGTATTGCCCGACGGCATTGCCCATCAAGGTGTAGGTCAATGCACCGACCCCGCCTTGCACCGCACCGACCAGGGTGCCCGTCCCGGTCTCGCCCGTGGACGTCGGATCGCTGCCGGTGACGTTCCCGGCCGCCAGGTCTTTGCCGTCCTGGTTCAGGTCCAACGCTTTTTCGTAGACCGTCACATCACGGTCCGCACCGCTGACCGAGAGGCCACTGTCCAGGACATTGATGGTGACGGTGGTGGTGCTCTCGTCGCCGTCGGCATCGCGGATGGTGTAGACGAAGGTGTCGGTCGCACCGGCCCCTGCCACGCTGTTGGGGTTGGCGTGGTAGGTCGCGCTGCCGTCGGCATTGAGGATCAGGTAGCCATAGGTGCCCATGATCTGGTTGCCGACATCACCATGGGCGGGGTTCGAGGTATCGCTGCCGGCCCTCACACCGACGACGGCCTTGCCATCGGGTGCGCCATCGGCCCCGATCACATCGTTGTAGAGCACGTTGCCAGTGACCACCCCGCCTTCGTGCACGACCGATTTTGAATCGGGATTGGCCTGGGGCAGGTCGTCGACGATGTTCACGTCGATATTGCCGCTGGCACTGCTGCCATCGCTGTCGGTCGCCACGACTGTAAAGCTTTCGCTCACACTGTTGGCGCCGTCAGCATTGGGGTGCGCCTCGTTGTCGGTCAGGGTATAGCTGTAGCTGACGACGCCGGTGGCCGGGTTGTAGCCAGTCACGGTCAGGGTATTGCCCAGCGGCGTGGTAATGGATTGCGGAAAGCCGGCCACCACCCCGCCGTTGACCAGGGTGATGCCGCCCACGACCAGCGTTTGCAGGCCATCTGCTGCCGTGACGGTAAAAGTCCCGCTTTGCGTCAATGCCGAGGCATCGGGGGCACTTCCGTCGCCCAAGTGCTTCTCGTGGACGGTGAGTTCCCCCCCTTTTACATCCAAGCCATCGAGGGTCACCGGATCGTTGAGGTTGGTGACATTGAGCACCAACGTCGCCGTGCTGCTGTCGCCGTCCGCATCGGTCAGCGTGTAGGTGAAGTGCTCAACGCCCGAGCCACCACCGTGCAGGTTGATGAAGTCCGGGTCGTTGGTGTTCAACGTGTAGGTGTAGGACCCGTCGGCCGCCAGCACCAACGTGCCGTAGGTGCCGACGAACGTACCGGCGGTGATCGGGCCAGACGGCACACGGTCAGCCCCTTGCACATCGTTGGTCAGCACATTGCCGGTCAACGTGGTCTGCTGCTCGGTCGCCACTGTGGGATTGCTGTCGTCCACCGCCTGGGGCACGTCATCGATGATGTGAACATCGAGCGTGCCACTGGCCACGCTCCCATTCGAATCGCTGACGTGCACTGCCAACTGCTCACCCTGCGCGTGGGTGCCTCCGGCGGTCACGAGGGTGTAGCTATAGCTGACCGTACCTGTGACAGGGTCGTAACCGGTGATGGTCAGGACATTACCCAACGCCGTGGTCACGGATTGGCCAATCCCCGTTACCACACCTCCCGTAACGACATTGATACCGCCGACATTGAGGTTGAACACCCCATCGGGAGCCGACACGGTAAAAGTGCCACCCTGGGTCAGGGCCCCGGGGTCGCTGGCCGAACCCAGTGGCAGGTTGGCCTCGTGCAAGGTCAGTTCGCCACCGGCGACATCCAGCCCGTTCAGGGTCACCGGATGATCGGGATCGTCAGGGCCATCGGGTCCGTCAGGGCCATCTGGACCATCTGGACCATCTGGACCATCGATCACAGGCCGACGATCGTCATCGAAGCGAGTATCGCCAGCATCGGGAATCGTGAATTCAGGGATGCCATTGAACCCTGCAGTAGGGAAACCAATCACCGGGTCGACGCGCCCGGCCACCTCGGTCAGCAACACAAAGCTATGACCACCGCCCACCGCACCGGGCACGCCAGCGCTGCTGGGGCCGGCCGCCGTGGCCTCGGCCTCCTGGCTCGGGTCGGCGCCTGCGGCAATTGCCTTTTGCAAGCGTTCGACATCACTGAGGTCAGCTTCACTGGGCGCGACCGACTCTGGGCCTTGCACATGCCCCGCCTGGTTGGCCAACAGCTCCGGCCGCAGTTCCAGGCTGCTGTCGCGCCCAAGGGTCAGCTCGGCACCGTTATTCAAGTGCACAGCCACAGCCCCTGCGGCGCCGGTCTCGAGCTGTTCTCCGGCAAACAGCCGGTCCCCTTCGACCAGCACCCGACGGGTACCGTCCTGACCGACCGCGAAGACTTGACCGACAACCTTGCTGACCACACCGAGTGATTTAGCCATGAACCAACGCCTCCATTGCCGAGTGATTCCCGCAACGCAAGGCGCTTTAGAGGAAGGTGGAGATCGCCGCGTTGACCCCAGCGATGCATCGAAAACCGTGCCAGGCCCCGGTTTCTCGGGGGATCAAGGCCTTTGGATGACAGTCGACGATGAACCCGGCAAAACGCGATGGCAAAATGACAAATGTCAATAAAATGTCGCCAAATAACGTCCTGCCTCCCTCCCCTCGTTACATCCCTGCCCTCTGCTGCAAGAAAAACGGGAACTTTTATCAGAGGCCCGAAAAACAAAGCGTGAGTGCTTATTCAACGGACGACCTGAGTAGAACAATGTCCGGTATTTCTTAGAGCGCATAAGTTTTTTTTCGCATAAATCTTATGAGGAAATCTTCTTAGATCGCCTGATAAATGTTCTTAGCTCTGTTGTTACAAACCTGAAACGGTTTGACTCTTATATTTCGTCATTTTTTTGGCGATTGCAGGACTTTTTCGAGACCAGGGAGATGTACCCCATGCGCGTTCTAACCCCCATCACCAGTGCAATTCTGTTGGCCATGGCATGCGCCAACTCTCAGGCGATGTCGATCACCGAGGCGGTCCAGAACGCGGTGGACCAACATCCCGAAATCAGCGCCAGCCGTAATAGCCGTTTGTCGGCTGACGAGGATGTGAAGTTCGCGCGCGGGGGCTATTACCCCAGTGTCGACCTCATCGCAGGCTATGGTCGCCAACGCTCCGACAACACCAATACCCGTGGTTTCAACCCCGATGGTTCGCGCAACCACAACAAGGAAACCCTCAGCTATACCCAGTCGGAACTGCGTCTGCGGCAGATGCTCTTCGACGGCTTCAATACCGCCAACGAGGTAGGCCGTACCGAGGCAGTGGCCAATTCGCGTGCCTACTTCACCCAGGCCACGGCCGAAACCGTGGCCTTGCGCGCGATCGAGGTGTACCTGGAAGTGCTCAAGCGTCGCGAACTGGTGACCCTGGCCAAGAACAACCTGCAAGCCCACCTGCGGGTCAATGACCAGATTGGGCTGCGCAGCGAACGCGGCGTAGGCAGCAATGCCGACCTGGACCAGTCCCACGCCCGTCGGGCCCTGGCCGAGAACAACCTGGATACCGCCGAGGTCGACCTGGCCGACGCCGAGGCCAACTTCTACAGCGTGGTCGGGCGCATGCCCGATGAGCTGGAAACACCGGTGACCATCAAGGGCGAGGTGCCCACCTCACTGGAACTGGCCCGCCAGGGCATGCTGGAGAACAACCCCTACCTCAAGTCGGCCCAGGCCGACGTGAATGCCGCTGAGCAGCAGTACGAAGTGGCCAAGTCGCCCTTCTACCCACGCCTGGATGCCGTGCTGGCCACCGGTGCCAACAACAACATCGCCGGCCAGCGTGGCCATGACAACAACGACTGGCAGGCCGGTGTCGAACTCAACTACAACCTGTTCCGCGGCGGCAGTGACAAGGCGCGTCTACAGTCGGATGCGCACAAGATCAACCAGGCCATGGACATCCGCAACAATGCCCTGCGCGAACTCAACGAAAACCTGAGCCTGGCCTGGAACGCCATGAACAACGCACGCAAGCAAACCCCGACCGCCCGCGAATACGCCGAGACCACCCAACGGGTACGCGCCGCCTACCAAGATCAGTTTGGCCTCGGCCAGCGCACCCTGCTCGACCTGCTCGACAGCGAAAACGAGCTGTACAACGCCAACCGCCGCTACACCGAAGTGCGCTACACCGAGGAGTTCTCCATGTATCGCGTGCTGGCGAACATGGGCGAGCTTCTGAGCAAGCAACGCATTTCGCTGCCGCCGGAGGCCATTGCCAAGACTGAAGTACGCAACGAGGCCCGGTTGCCTGACATGCGGTAGTTTCGACGCACTGCTGGCTGTTGTTCCGGAGAGGATTGGCTTCCACCGCGGCAGGAGTAGACCCTCGTGACCAGTATGCAAAGCGCGCAACCGCGCCTGGATGTTGATGATCCTTTGCTCGATGGCCTGCTGATCCTGTGCAAGCTGCACGGCTGCCCTGCCAGCCGTGCTGGCCTGTGCAGTGGCCTGCCCCTGGCGGAGCAGCGCCTCCCCCTCGAGCTGTTGCCCCGCGCCGCCGCACGCGCCGGCCTGCAGGCACGGGTGCTGCAACGGGACCTGAGCGCCATTTCGCCGCTCAATCTGCCAGTGCTGCTGCTGCTCAACGATGGCCGCAGTGCCGTGCTGCAACGCTGGGGCGACGATGGTCGAGCGCTGATCCTGCCGTGCGAAGCCGAAGGTGGCGAGCAATGGATAGAACGTGAATCACTGGAGCAGGCCTACGCCGGCCAGGCACTGTTCGCCCGCCCCCGCCACACCCTGGAAAACCTGCGCACGCCCCTGATCCCACGGGTCGACGCCTGGTTTCGCGACACCCTCAAGCATTCGCGCTGGCTGTATGGCGATGCCCTCCTGGCCAGTCTGCTGATCAACCTGCTGGGGCTGATGGTGCCCCTGTTCGTCATGCAGACCTACGACCGGGTGGTGCCCAACCAGGCGCTTTCGACCCTCTGGGTGCTGGTCGTCGGCTTGTTCATCGGCACGGCCTTCGAGCTGGTGCTGCGCATGGTTCGCGCCCATCTGCTGGACCAGGCCGGCAAGAAGACCGACCTGATCCTCTCCGCCACGCTCTTCGAACGCATCACCGGCATGGCCATGAAAGCCCGGCCCGCCACCATCGGCGGTTTCGCCCAGAGCATCCATGACTTCCAGGGCCTGCGCGAATTCCTCACCGCCGTCACGCTCACCAGCATCATCGACCTGCCATTCGTGGTGCTGATGCTGCTGGTGATCGGCCTGCTCGGCGGCTGGTTGGTGCTGATCCCGCTGATCGCCTTCCCGGTGGCCGTGGCGTTTGCCCTGTTCATCCAGGTACGCCTGCGTGACACGGTGCAGAAGAGCCTGAGCCTGGGCTCGGTGCGCCAGGCCCTGCTGATCGAGACCCTCGGCGGGCTGGAAACGCTCAAAGCCTGCGGCGCCGAGAGCGAGCGTCAGTACCAGTGGGAACACACCAACGGCGCCATCGCCCGCCTCGATGCCCATGCCCGCAACCTGTCGTCCCTGGCCAGCAACGGCACACTGTTCATCCAGCAGTTCTGCGGCATGGCCACCATCGTTGCCGGGGTCTACAGCATCATCGCCGGCAACCTCAGTGTCGGCGCCCTGGTGGCCAGCTACATGCTCGGCAGCCGGGTGCTGGCGCCACTGGGGCAGATTGCCGGCCTGATCACCCGCTACCAGCAAGCCCAACTGACCATGCGCAGCACCGACGCCCTGATGGCCTTGCCCCAAGAGCGCCAACCCGAGCATCAGGCCCTGGAACACACCACACTGCAAGGTGGCCTTGCCCTCAATCACGTGAGCTTCCGATACCCCGGCCAGACCGCCCTTGCCCTGCAGGATGTTCAGCTGAGCATCAAGCCCGGCGAGCGCATCGGCATCATCGGGCGCAGCGGCTCGGGCAAGAGCACCCTCGCCCGTCTGCTGATGGGCTTTCATCATCCGGACGAAGGCCAGGTGCTGCTGGACAACCTCGACCTGCGCCAGCTGGACATCGCTGACCTGCGCGGCCAGATGGGTTATGTCGCCCACGACCTGCCGCTATTGGCCGGCAGCCTGCGCGACAACCTCACCCTGGGCGCTCGCCATGTCAGCGACGCGCGCATGCTCGAGGTGGCCGAACTCACCGGCGTCAGCGAACTGGCCCGCCTGCACCCGCAAGGCTTCGACCGCCCGGTGGGCGAGCGCGGCCAGTTGCTGTCCGGCGGCCAACGCCAATGCGTGTTGCTGGCACGGGCACTGTTGCTGGAGCCGCCGATCCTGATTCTCGACGAGCCCACCAGCCACATGGACAACAGCAGCGAGGAGCAGCTGCGCCAGCGCCTGCTGGCCTGGGTCCCCGGCAAGACCGTGCTGCTGGTCACCCACCGCACCTCCCTGCTGAGCCTGGTGGACCGGTTGGTGGTGCTGGACAACGGCAAGATCGTCGCCGACGGGCCGAAGGAGGCTGTCATCGATGCCCTGCGCAAGGGCCGCATCGGCGCGGCCTTGTAGCTAGCGCACCAAACCTGTGGGAGCAACTGTCTCGCGCTGTGGTGTCTTCTTCGCGGGCAACCCCCTCCCACAGGTACCGCGAAACAGATGGGCGCGGCCCACAAGGTTCGGCCAAATCCGTGAGTATCGTGTGGGTCAAAGAGAGGTAGGTCATGTCCCTGAGCCAGAGCATCCGCAGCCCCCACGGCAACGAAAAACGCGCCGAACGCGACTACATGCCAGAGCTGGCCGGCGCCACCTTGCAGGACTCGCCCCGCCTGTCGCGCCTGACCGTGTGGCTGACGGCCGGCCTGTTGCTGACGGCACTGGCCTGGGCTCACTTCGCGGTGGTCGATGAGGTCACCGTAGGCGAAGGCAAAGCCATCCCGTCAAGCAAGGTACAAGTCGTGCAGAACCTCGAAGGCGGCATCGTCACCGAGATCTTCGTGCGTGAGGGCCAGATGGTCGACAAAGGCGCCACCCTGCTGCGCCTGGACGACACGCGGTTTTTGTCCAACAAGGGTGAGAGCGAGGCTGACCGCTATGCCCTCACGGCCCAGGTCGAGCGCTTGTCGGCCGAATCCGAAGGCCGTCCCTTCAACCTTTCGGACGAAGTGCGCGCCAAGGCGCCCCAGGTGGCCGAGGACGAAACGTCCCTGTATGAATCGCGCCAGCGCCGCCTGGCGAGCGAAAAGCAGACCCTCAACGAACAACTGAGACAGAAAACCCAGGAGCTGGCCGAGTTTCGCTCCAAGGTCGACCAGTACCGCTCGGCCCTGGGCCTGCTACAACAGGAGCTGAACATGTCCACCCCGCTGGTGGGCACCGGGGCGATTTCACCCGTGGAGATCCTGCGCCTGAAGCAACGCGCCGTGGAGGCCCGCGGCCAGCTCAATGCCACCAGCCTGGCGATCCCTCGGGCCGAGGCGGCCGTGGCGGAGATCAAGAGCAAGATCCAGGAGTCCGACGCCACCTTCCGTTCGGAGGCGGCCAAGGAGCTCAACGACAAACGCACTGAACTGTCGAAGATCACCGCCACCAGCATCGCCATCGACGACAGGGTCAACCGCACCACCGTGGTGTCGCCGGTGCGCGGGATCATCAAGCTGCTCAAGGTCAATACCATTGGCGGCGTGGTGCAGCCTGGCAGCGACCTGGTCGAGATCGTGCCGATCGAGGACAACTTGCTGATCGAGGCCAAGGTCCGCCCACAGGATGTCGCCTTCCTGCACCCGGGGCAGACGGCGATGGTCAAGTTCAGTGCCTATGACTACACCATCTATGGCGGGCTCAAGGCCAAGCTCGAGCTGATCGGTGCCGATACCGTGACCGACGACAAGGGCAACGCCTTCTACTTGATCCAAGTGCGCACCGATAAGAACCACCTGGGCGGGGACAACAAACCCTTGCTGATCATTCCGGGAATGGTGGCCACGGTGGACATCATCACCGGGCGCAAGAGTGTGCTCGACTACCTGTTGAAACCGGTGCTCAAGGCCCGGACAGAGGCGCTGCGCGAGCGCTGAGCAGGCCATTGCCAAATGGCGGACAAAAAAAAGCCCGCCAGTGTGAGAGCGGGCATAAGGACCTACGAAGATTCTTCTAGCGACCAACTAGCTTCCACGATAGGTCGAGTAACTGTAAGGCGAGATCAGCAGCGGCACGTGGTAGTGCTCTTGCTTCTCATCGATGCCAAAGCGCAGGACGACCACATCCAGGAACGCGGTCTCCGGCAGTTTCACACCACGGGCGCGGTAGTAGTCGCCCGCGCTGAATTGCAGCTGGTAGACGCCAGTGCGGTAGTCTTCACCCTGCAGCAGCGGCGCGTCGACGCGGCCATCGCTGTTGGTCAGGGCAGTGTTCACCAGCTCCAGTTGCTGGCCTTCGACACGGTACAGCTCAACCTTGATCGAGCTGCCCGGGCAGCCGTGAGCGGCATCCAGTACGTGTGTGGTCAAACGTCCCATTTGCTTGTCGCCTCTTGTCGTATGCGTGGGCAAAAAATATACGGCAATCACCGCGCCAACGGCCTGCGGTGTGCGGGAATGGCGCCATTAAGACACTTTCACGATAAATTGTACACAATTTTTTGAACCCCTCTTGCACACCCCCCTCACCCTCCCGATAAATAAGGCATTCGCCGCAAAGACAGGCCCCATGCCGACCTTGATGTCGTTATCTGACCGATCGGGCAGGTTTATTGCAATCGATTCCCAGCCGACAAAAGGGAAGAAATGCGGAAAAACAGGCTTACAAATGATTTCAGAAGTTGTATACAATCACCCTCATCCGGTGGTGCGACATCCCGACGCGGTCCGCCCACCACCCGCACTAACGTACAAGAAGGAAGACTGCAGTGAGCGCTGACTACCCTCGCGACCTGATCGGTTACGGCAACAACCCACCTCACCCGCACTGGCCGGGGAATGCACGCATCGCTCTGTCCTTCGTGCTCAACTATGAAGAAGGCGGCGAACGCAACGTCCTGCACGGTGACAAGGAGTCCGAAGCCTTCCTGTCCGAGATGGTTGCCGCTCAGCCTCTGCAAGGCGTGCGCAACATGAGCATGGAGTCGCTCTACGAATACGGCAGCCGCGCCGGCGTCTGGCGCCTGCTCAAGCTGTTCAAGGAAACCGGCGTTCCCCTGACCATCTTCGCCGTCGCCATGGCCGCCCAGCGCCATCCTGACGTGATCCGCGCCATGGTCGAAGCCGGCCACGAGATCTGCAGCCACGGCTACCGCTGGATCGACTACCAGTACATGGATGAGCAGCAAGAACGCGAGCACATGCTCGAGGCCATCCGCATCCTCACCGAACTGACCGGCGAGCGCCCGCTGGGCTGGTACACCGGCCGCACCGGCCCGAACACCCGCCGCCTGGTAATGGAGGAAGGTGGCTTCCTCTATGACAGCGACACCTACGACGATGACCTGCCCTACTGGGAGCCGAACAACCCGACCGACAAGCCGCATCTGGTGATCCCCTACACCCTGGACACCAACGACATGCGCTTCACCCAAGTTCAGGGCTTCAACTGCGGCGAGCAGTTCTTCCAGTACCTCAAGGACGCCTTCGACGTGCTCTACGCAGAAGGTGCCGAAGCGCCGAAGATGCTGTCGATCGGCCTGCACTGCCGTCTGGTCGGCCGCCCGGCTCGCCTGGCCGCCCTCAAGCGCTTCGTCGAATACGCCAAGAGCCATGACCAGGTCTGGTTCGCCCGCCGCGTGGACATCGCCCGCCACTGGCACGCCACCCACCCGTACAAGAACGAGAACGCCTGATGACCGCCTTCAAGACCCTCAAGCCATCGACCCTGGACCGCGACGCCTTCGTCAAGGTCTTCGCCGACATCTATGAGCACTCGCCGTGGGTTGCCGAAAAAGCCTACGACCTGGGTCAACTGGCTGAACTGGACGAGATCGAGGCACTGCACCAGCGCATGAGCGACATCCTGCTCAGTGCCAACCATGACGACCAGCTGGCGCTGATCAACGCTCACCCGGACTTGGCCGGCAAGGCTGCCATCCAGGGCGAGCTGACCGAATCCAGCACCAATGAACAGGCCGGCGCCGGTATCCACCAGTGCACCGCCGAAGAGTTCGCCCGTTTCACCGAACTCAACGATGCCTATAAAGCCAAGTTCAAGTTCCCGTTCATCATGGCGGTCAAGGGCAGCAACCGGCACCAGATCCTCGCCTCCTTCGAAAAACGCATCCACAACGACGCCGATGCCGAATTCAAGGAAGCCCTGGCGCAGATCAACCTGATCGCCCTGTTCCGCCTGCTGCAGCTTTAACAGACGGTGCGATGGCCAGCCCCGCGTGCGCGACACGCTCGCCCCGGGGCGTGGCCCACACCCTAAACAGAACACAGAACAAAGAGATAACCGCATGCGCACTTTAGTGATCGAGCCCCTGACCAAAGAAGCCTTCGCCCCTTTCGGTGACGTGATCGAAACCGATGGCAGCGACCACTTCATGATCAACAACGGGTCGACCATGCGCTTCCACAAGCTCGCCACGGTCGAGACCGCCGAGCCCGAGGACAAAGCGATCATCAGCATCTTCCGCGCCGACGCCCTGGAGATGCCACTGACCGTACGCATGCTGGAACGCCATCCGCTGGGCAGCCAGGCTTTCATCCCGCTGCTCGGCAACCCCTTTCTGATCGTGGTCGCGCCAGTTGGCGATGCACCTGTATCAGGCTTGGTCCGTGCCTTCCGCAGTAATGGCAGGCAGGGCGTTAATTACCATCGCGGCGTCTGGCACCACCCGGTGCTGACGATCGAAAAGCGGGATGATTTCCTGGTGGTTGATCGCAGTGGTTCCGGCAACAACTGCGATGAGCATTACTTCACCGAGGATCAGATGCTGATCCTCAATCCCCACCAATAAGAAAAGGTCGGTCATCAGAGGCAAAGCAGTCATGCAGAGCCTGAATGGGTGACCGGCAAGAGGTACATACTGTGGAAGCACACCTTCACGAATGGCTGAACCTGAGCATCCGCTGGGTTCACATGATCACCGGTGTCGCCTGGATCGGTGCATCGTTCTACTTCGTCTGGCTGGAAAACAACCTGAACCGGAGCAATCCGCGCGACGGTTTGTCGGGTGACCTTTGGGCCATCCACGGCGGTGGTATCTACCACCTCGAGAAGTACAAGCTCGCCCCGCCGAAGATGCCCGAGAACCTGCACTGGTTCAAATGGGAAGCCTACTTCACCTGGATGTCCGGTATCGCCCTGCTCTGCGTGGTGTTCTACTGGAACCCGACCCTGTACCTGCTGGCACCTGGCAGCACCCTGAGCGGTGCCGAGGGCGTGGCCATCGGTATCGGCTCGCTGGTGGCCGGCTGGTTCATCTATGACTTCCTGTGCGACTCGCCACTGGGCAAGAAACCCGCCCTGCTGGGTGGCGTGCTGTTCGTTCTGATCATCGCGGCCTGCTTCGGCTTCAGCCTGGTGTTCAGCGGTCGTGGTGCCTACCTGCACACCGGCGCGATCATCGGCACCATCATGGTCGGTAACGTGTTCCGCATCATCATGCCGGCCCAGCGCCAGCTGGTGGCGGCCATCGAGAAGAACGAAACCCCTGACCCGGTCCTGCCGGCCAAGGGCCTGCTGCGTTCGCGCCACAACAACTACTTCACCCTGCCGGTGCTGTTCATCATGATCAGCAACCACTTCCCGAGCACCTACGGCAGCCAGTACAACTGGCTGATCCTGGCCGGGATCGCAGTGGCCGCGGTACTGATCCGTCACTACTTCAACACCCGCCATGACAGCAACAAGTACGCCTGGACCCTGCCTGTCGGCGCCCTGGCGATGATCTGCCTGGCCTATGTGACCGGTCCGAAGCCAATGCCGACCGCACCTGAGCAAGCTGCGGCGAAGGTCGAGTACCAACCGCTGCCGGCGACCGCCATCGGTGGCAAGACCGCTGCCGAGCAACGCGCCGAAGACGCCGCCAAGGCTGCCGAAGCACCTGCCGCACCGGCCGAAGCACCTGCCCAGGCAACCGCCCAGGCCGCTCCGGGTGGTTTCGAGAAAATCCACAACGTCATCCAGGAACGCTGCACCGTGTGCCACTCGGCCAAGCCGACCAGCCCGCTGTTCAGCGCCGCGCCTGCCGGCGTGATGTTCGACACCCCGCAGCAGATCCAGGCCCAGGCCGCGCGCATCCAGGCGCAGGCTGTCGCCAGCCAGATCATGCCGCTGGGCAACATCACCCAGATGACCCAGGAAGAACGCAACATGGTCGGTGCCTGGATCGCCAAAGGCGCTCCGGTCAACTGACGTTGCACGCTGTACCCCACGTCAAGCTGTAAGTAGTACGTAGCTAGCATCGAGCTAGGACGCCAGAGCGGGAACCCCGGGCTTTCGAGCCTGCCACCCTGGCGTCCGACGCTTGGATCCGAGAATAAAAACAAAACTCGAGGTGCTGCATGTCCGAGTCCCGCAAGGCGTACATCCCCGTTGCGCCCCCACGACAGCCTCTGCCCCTGTTCCAACTGATCCTGGTGGGTCTGCAACATGTACTGCTGATGTACGGGGGCGCGATTGCCGTGCCTTTGATCATCGGCCAGGCCGCCGGACTGTCTCGTGAAGAAGTCGCTTTCCTGATCAACGCCGACCTGCTGGTCGCTGGCGTTGCCACCATGGTCCAATCGTTCGGTATCGGTCCCGTCGGCATTCGCATGCCGGTGATGATGGGTGCCAGCTTCGCTGCCGTCGGCAGCATGGTCGCCATGGCCGGTATGCCCGGCGTCGGCCTGCAGGGGATCTTCGGCGCGACCATCGCCGCCGGATTCTTCGGCATGCTGATCGCCCCGTTCATGTCCAAAGTCGTACGGTTCTTCCCCCCACTGGTCACCGGCACCGTCATCACCTCGATCGGCCTGTCGCTGTTCCCGGTCGCGGTCAACTGGGCCGGCGGTGGCCACGAAGCCGAAACCTTCGGCTCGCCGATCTACCTGCTGGTCGCAGGCCTGGTACTGGCGGTCATCCTGCTGATCAACCGCTTCATGCGGGGGTTCTGGGTCAACGTCTCGGTGCTGGTCGGCATGGGTCTGGGCTATGTCCTGGCCGGCTCGATCGGCATGGTGGATCTCTCCGGTCTGTCCGAGGCGCCATGGCTGCAAGTGGTGACACCACTGCACTTCGGCATGCCGACCTTCAGCCTGGCCCCGATCCTGTCCATGTGCCTGGTGGTGGTGATCATCTTCGTCGAGTCCACCGGCATGTTCCTCGCGCTGGGCAAGGTCACCGACCGTGAAGTCACCCCTGGCATGCTGCGTCGTGGCCTGATGTGCGACGCCGGCGCTTCGTTCGTCGCGGGTTTCTTCAACACCTTCACCCACTCCTCCTTCGCCCAGAACATCGGTCTGGTGCAGATGACCGGGGTACGCTGCCGCTACGTCACCATCGTCGCTGGCGCCCTGCTCATCCTGCTCAGCCTGCTGCCGAAGGCGGCCTTCCTGATCGCCTCGATTCCGCCTGCGGTACTGGGCGGCGCGTCCATCGCCATGTTCGGCATGGTCACCGCCACAGGCATCAAGATCCTTCAGGAAGCGGACATCTCCGACCGTCGTAACCAGCTGCTGGTCGCGGTCAGCGTAGGCTTTGGCCTGATCCCAGTGGTCCGTCCGGAGTTCTTCGCGCAGATGCCGCAGTGGATGGAGCCTATCACCCACAGTGGTATCGCCATGGCAACGGTCAGTGCCTTGGTGCTGAACCTGCTGTTCAACATCCTGGGTGGCGCCGAGCGCGCCGTGCATAACGCAGCCCACCAGCATTGAGCCACGGGCGGCAGCCCAGCCGCCCCGCTCTTCCATGCAGTAACCGCAACACCGGTGACCCACGCACGTGGGTCGCAGGGGGCGCGCTTGCGCGTCAAAAAACCACAAACAAGAACAAGAACCGGGAATCTCAACATGAAACGCATCACTTCGTCCCTGTTGCTGGGCAGCAGCCTGCTGGCCACCCTCCCCGCCGTCGCGGGCGACTTGTTGGAGTGGCACGGCGAAAGCCTGACCTACCTGTATGGCAAGGACTTCAAGGTCAACCCAGGCATTCAGCAGACGGTGACGTTCGAACACGCCAACCGCTGGAAGTACGGCGACACCTTCCTGTTCATCGACAAGACCTTCTACAACGGCCAGGCCGATGCCAGCAAAGGTCCTACCACCTACTACGGCGAATTCAGCCCACGCCTGTCGCTGGGCCGGATCTTCGACCGCAACCTCTCGTTCGGCCCGGTCAAGGACGTGCTGATCGCCATGACCTACGAACGCGGTGAAGGTGACAACGAAGCCTACCTGATCGGTCCTGGCTTCGCCCTGAACGTGCCGGGCTTCAACTACTTCAACCTGAACTTCTATGTACGTAACACCGAGGGCAGCCGCCCAGGTGATAACGTCTGGCAGATCACTCCGAACTGGTCCTACACCATCCCCGTGGGTAAATCCGACATCCTCATCGATGGCTACATCGACTGGGTGGTGGACAACGACGAGACCCGCCGTGGCACCTACCACGCCAACCTGCAGTTCAACCCACAGGTCAAATACGACTTGGGCAAGGCGTTGAACTGGGGTGCCAAGCAGCTGTATGTGGGTATCGAATACAGCTACTGGAAGGACAAGTACGGCATCGACAACAGCGGCAACATCGACAGCAACCAGAGCGTCACTAGCGCCTTGGTGAAAGTCCACTTCTAAAAGTTGACTCTAAGTTCAGGTTTTATGCCATAGTTACTCCCGGACGGAGTACTTGAGGCCAGGCGCGCAAGTGGGTAATCTGCGCGCCCCTCGATCAGGGCAGGAAGGATCCTGCCCGCGTTTACTGACCGCTCAGTCAATGAATTAGGGCGGTTGGCCAACGTGTTGCCAGCCTGAAACACCCATTTCATCCGTTCAGAACGTAGTCGAGCAGGATGGTTGTGACCAACCGGAAACGTTGGCGCAGCTCTTGCCAATTAGCTGTGGCCAATCGAAAAAAACTGACTCAAAAGACAAAAAATGCGCCTTAAGAGCGCTGACAACAGATCCACTCAAGGGAGCGACCTGCGCAATGCGTACCATCAACAGCCTGATTCTCGCCGGCGGCCTGCTGGCGTCCGGTGCCAGCTTCGCCGGCGATCTGCTGCAATGGCAGAACAACAGCCTCACCTACCTGTGGGGCAAGAACTTCAAGGTGAACCCTGAAACCCAACAGACCGTCACCTTCGAACACGCCGACGGGTGGAAGTACGGCGACAACTTCATCTTCGTCGACAAGATCTTCTACCAAGGCAAGAAAGACGCCAACAACGGCCCCAACACCTACTACGGCGAGATCAGCCCGCGTCTGTCCTTCGGCAAGATCTTCGACCAGAAGCTCGAGTTCGGCCCGATCAAAGACGTGCTGCTGGCCATGACCTATGAGTTCGGCGAGGGCGACACCGAGTCCTACCTGATCGGCCCCGGCTTCGACCTGGCGATCCCAGGCTTTGACTACTTCCAGCTGAACTTCTACCAGCGCACCACCGACGGCAGCCGTCCCGGTGACAATGTCTGGCAGATTACCCCGGTCTGGTCCTACACCATTCCCGTGGGCTCGTCTGACATCCTCATCGATGGCTTCATGGACTGGGTCGTGGACAACGACGAGAACCGCCGTGGCGACTACCACGCCAACCTGCACTTCAACCCGCAGGTCAAGTACGACTTGGGCAAAGCGCTGAAAGTGGGTGAGAAGCAGTTGTACGTAGGTATCGAGTACGACTACTGGAAGAACAAGTACGGCATCAAAGACAGCGATGGCTTCACCACCGATCAGAACACCATGAGCTTCCTGCTCAAGTACCACTTCTGATGCACTGAAACGAAACAGCGCCCCTTAAAGTGGGCGCTGTTTCGTTTAATCCAGAAACATCATTACCCTCGCAACTTCCCAAGTCGTTCTAGCGATAGGAAGAACTTGTCTTGGAAATCAAGAATACGCTTGCAGGCAATACACCGCCCAGCCCCCACAGCGCTATTTCCACCTGATGATGTTCAAGCACTCTTAGAATATCCAGCACCAGCATTACACTGCTCACCGCCAGCGCCAGACCAAACATCGCACAACACTTCACCAGTGCCTCGACACCAATGCCTCGCTGAAGGAAATGCAAGCCCAGCGCACCCCACGCCAGGACTAGGAACAGATAAAGCGCGAGATGATAGACATCGTACGTCAACACATTACCGAACATGAGAACCTCCCCTTCCTTGCGAAATAAAGAAACGTCTGCGCTATAAAAGCGAAACTTCCTACACCGAGCTACGATTTTTTGACAACTCTTTTGCAAACGCCCTGCTAGCTTAGTTGCCCATCATGCATCCGTAAGCATATAGGCAAATTTCATGCGCGCATCGTTCGCTGCTCCCTGGCGTTTTCTCCTGCTACTTTGCTCACTCTGGTTCGGGATATTCGTGCTGACCCGACTCACACTGCTCATCACGCATCTGGATGAGTTTCAAGGCAACTACTTCTCATTATTTTTCAGTGCCACACTGTATGACGTAAGTTTCCTTGCCTACGCCGCCCTGCCAATGAGCCTGTACCTGGCGCTCGGCCCCACGGCTCTGTGGCGTTCTCGCGCCCATCGCAGCCTGTTGCGCATTGTGCTGGCGGCGAGCCTGTTCCTGATGCTGTTCGTCGCCGTGGCGGAGTGGCTGTTCTGGGACGAGTTCGGCGTGCGCTTCAACTTCATCGCGGTCGATTACCTGGTGTACTCCAAGGAAGTGCTGGACAACATCCGCGAGTCCTATCCAATCCCGACGCTGCTCAGTGGCCTGGCGGTCACTGCCCTGGTGCTCACACTCCTGCTGCAAAAGCCCTTCGCCTGGGCCGTGTCGGGACCGACCAGCGACCTGCGTCAGCGCCTGTTGGGCATTGCCACCGTGGCAGGCCTCTGTGCCGTGTCGGCGCTGGCAATCGACCAGCAGTTTCCCCGTGGGCAGGACGGCAATGCCTACCAGCGTGAACTCGCCAGCAACGGGCCCTATCAGTTCTTTGCCGCCTTCCGAAACAACGAGCTCGACTACACCCAGTTCTATGCCAGCCTCGGCGCAGACGAGGTCGGTGCCCAAATGCACAAGGAACTGGCCGAAGCCAACGCCCGCTTCGACGCAGGCGAGCCTCAAGATATCCGCCGACACATCACGGCCAGCGGCCCACAGCGAACCCCGAACATCATTCTGGTGACGATCGAGAGTTTCAGCGCCAAGTACATGGGCAGCAACGGCGATACTCGCAACCTCACCCCTAACCTCGATGCGCTACGTAGCCAAAGCCTGTACTTCAACAACTTCTACGCTACCGGCACCCGCACCGATCGTGGGCTGGAGGCGATCACCCTGTCGATCCCGCCAACGCCAGGGCGTTCGATCGTCAAACGCATCGGCCGCGAGAGTGGCTATGCCAGCCTCGGCCAGCAATTGTCAGCCATAGGCTACGACGCCGTGTTCGTCTACGGCGGACGCGGCTATTTCGACAACATGAATGCTTTCTTCAGCGGCAACGGCTATCGCATCGTCGACCAGAGTAGCGTCGATGAAAGCGAAATCACCTTCAAGAATGCCTGGGGCATGGCCGACGAAGACCTGTACCGTCAAGCGATCAAACTGGCAGATGTCGATCATGCCAAGCAGGTGCCGTTCTTCCTGCAACTGATGACCACCTCCAATCATCGCCCCTACACCTACCCGGACGGGCGTATCGACATCCCCTCGGGTGAAGGCCGCGATGGTGCGGTGAAGTACACCGACCATGCCATTGCGCAGTTCCTGCGCCAGGTCAGGGACAAGCCCTGGTTCGACAACACGCTGTTCGTCTTCGTCGCCGACCACACCGCCGGCAGCGCTGGCATGGAAGACCTGCCGGTGAGCAACTATCAGATCCCACTGTGGATCTACGCGCCCAAGCTGATCGAACCGCGGGAAACGTCAATGCTGGCCAGCCAGATCGACCTGGCCCCAACGCTGCTTGGCTTGCTCAATGTGAGCTATACCTCGACGTTCTTCGGTCGTGACCTGCTTCGCGGCGACGAACGGCCGCCACGGGTGCTGATCGGCAACTACCAGCACCTGGGGCTGTTCGACGGCAAGGATCTGGCCATTCTCAGCCCCCGAGGCGGTTTACGGGTCCATGAGGATGCGCTGGGCAACAGCCGTGAACGCAAGGTTGGCGATGATAACCCGCTGATCCGACGGGCAATCACGTACTACCAGAGCGCTGCCAATGGCTTCAGCAAAGGCCTGCTGGCCTGGAAGCCGCAGCCGGTCGAAAACATGACCGTCAGCCCCTGACTGCCCGCCAGATCCTGGCCACTACACCGACCACTGCCAGCACCACGGCGCCGGCGATCACGCCGGCCACGCCGTTGAGCAGTCCGCCAGTCAGCGACCCGCCCCGCCCGTTGCTGAACGCCTCGATGGCGTGATGCAGCGGCTCGATGCCGTGCACCAGGATGCCCCCACCGACCAGGAACATGGCCGCGGTGCCGATCACCGACAGGCTTTTCATCATATAGGGTGCGGCCCGCAGGATGCCGTTACCCACTGCGCGGGCCAGGCTGGAGGCCTTGGTGGTCATCCACAAGCCCAGGTCGTCGAGCTTGACGATACCGCCCACCAAGCCATACACCCCGATGGTCATCACCACGGCGATGCCTGACAGCACGACGATCTGCTGGGTCAAGGGCGAGTCGGCGACGATGCCCAGGGTGATGGCGATGATTTCGGCAGAGAGGATGAAGTCGGTGCGCACCGCGCCCTTGATCTTGTCCTTCTCATAGGCCACCAGGTCGATGTTTGGATCGGCCAACGCCTCGTTGCGCGCCTCGTGCTGCGCCTGGTCCTCGTCCTTGCTGTGCAGGAACTTGTGCGCCAGCTTCTCGAAGCCCTCGAAGCACAGGTAGGCACCACCGAGCATCAGCAATGGCGTGACCGCCCAGGGAATGAACGCACTGATCAGTAGCGCCGCCGGCACCAGGATCGCCTTGTTCACCAGCGAGCCCTTGGCCACCGCCCACACCACCGGGATCTCGCGATCGGCGCGCACGCCGGTGACCTGCTGGGCGTTGAGCGCCAGGTCGTCGCCCAGCACCCCCGCGGTCTTCTTCGCCGCGACCTTGGTCATCACCGAGACGTCGTCGAGCACCGTGGCGATGTCGTCGATCAGTACCAGTAGACTGCTTCCTGCCATGTTTGCCTGCATCCCGTGGATTGAGTGGGTGGATTCTAGCCGAAAGAGGCCGCCTTGAGCGCCCGACAAGGCCGGTGCTACCATGCCGAACCCTCTCTTAGAGGTGGCCAGACAAAGGAAGATTCCCGACATGAGCACCATTCGCGAGCGCAACAAGGAACTGATCCTGCGCGCGGCCAGCGAAGAATTCGCCGACAAGGGCTTCGCCGCCACCAAGACCAGCGACATCGCCGCCAAGGCCGGCCTGCCCAAGCCAAACGTCTATTACTATTTCAAATCCAAGGAAAACCTCTATCGCGAGGTCCTTGAAAGCATCATCGCGCCGATCATGCAGGCCTCCACGCCGTTCAACGCCGACGGCGACCCCAAGGAAGTGCTCAGCGGCTACATCCGCTCGAAGATCCGCATCTCCCGCGATCTGCCCCACGCCTCCAAGGTGTTTGCCAGCGAGATCATGCACGGTGCACCGCACCTCTCGCCCAATCAGGTACAGCAGCTCAACGACCAGGCGCGGCACAACATCGAGTGCATCCAGCACTGGATCGAGCGTAAGCAGATCGCCCCGGTCGACCCGCATCACCTGATGTTCAGCATCTGGGCGGCGACGCAGACCTACGCCGACTTCGACTGGCAGATCTCCGTGGTCACCGGCAAGCCCAAGCTGGCCGACAGTGACTATGACGCGGCGGCCGAGACCATCATCCGGCTGGTGCTCAAAGGCTGCGAGCCCGAGACCGCCTGATAGAAAAAGGGCCGCTTCGTACCCTGATCGCCGCACAAGGCCGCAATCAGGGCGCGAAGCGGCCCTTGGATCGAATACTTACGCTGCTACGCCAGCATCGGCCTTCAGCCCCGCCTCCTCGATCGCACTGATCGCGCATTGCTCGTCGATATCCGACGTATCCCCGCTGATCCCTACAGCACCCAGCACCTTGCCTGCCTGATCACGAATCAGCACACCACCGGGCGCCGGCACCACCGGGCTTTCGCCCAGGCCATTGAGCGCGGCGAAGAACGCCGGGCGTTGCTGCGCATCCAGCGCCAGCAGGCGCGAGCCCTTGCCCAGGGCGACAGCCCCCCAGGCCTTGCCCATGGCCACCTGCGGCCGCAGCAGGCTGGCGCCATCCTCGCGCTGCAGTGCCAGCAGGTGCCCGCCAGCGTCCAGTACCGCCACCGTCAAGGGGGCGGCGTTGATCTTGCGACCCGCTGCCAGCGCGGCGTTTACCAGGCTGACGGCGACTTTGAGGGTCAATGCGTTCATGGAAAGGTCCTCTTCTTGTTGTGAGAAGCCCTGAGGGCAGTTGAAAACCGGATAGTGACAATAGAACACAACGGCCATAATTTTTGTATACAATATTTTTAGACTATCGTGCACGATCGGACGAAACGCCGTTTTCACAGGCTTCCCGACGAAAGCCACCCTTGCTGATGAAAATGGATTGACCTAAGGCGCCGAGCGTGAATACACTCTGTCGCAACGCAAGTTGTATACAATTACAAAATCGATGAGGCACAAACCATGAGCAAAATGAGAGCAATCGATGCAGCCGTTCTGGTCATGCGCCGTGAAGGTGTAGATACCGCGTTCGGCATCCCGGGGGCTGCTATCAACCCGCTGTACTCGGCCCTGAAGAAAGTCGGTGGCATCGATCACGTCCTCGCTCGCCACGTCGAAGGCGCTTCCCACATGGCCGAGGGTTACACCCGCGCCAACCCGGGCAACATCGGTGTGTGCATTGGCACCTCCGGCCCTGCCGGTACCGACATGGTGACCGGTCTGTACAGCGCTTCGGCCGACTCCATCCCAATTCTCTGCATCACCGGCCAGGCGCCTCGTGCTCGCCTGCACAAGGAAGACTTCCAAGCCGTTGACATCACCAACATCGTCAAGCCGGTCACCAAGTGGGCCACTACCGTTCTGGAGCCAGGCCAGGTGCCTTACGCCTTCCAGAAGGCCTTCTACGAAATGCGCACTGGCCGTCCAGGCCCTGTGTTGATCGACCTGCCGTTCGACGTGCAGATGGCCGAAATCGAATTCGACATCGACGCCTACGAACCGCTGCCGGTCCACAAGCCATCCGCCAGCCGCGTCCAGGCTGAAAAAGCCCTGGCCATGCTCAACGAAGCCGAGCGTCCGCTGATCGTTTCCGGCGGTGGCGTGATCAACGCCGATGCCAGCGAAAAACTGGTCGAGTTCGCCGAACTGACCGGCGTACCGGTCATCCCGACCCTGATGGGCTGGGGCACCATTCCTGACGACCACCCACAAATGGTCGGCATGGTCGGTCTGCAGACTTCGCACCGCTACGGCAACGCCACCCTGCTCAAGTCCGACCTGGTGTTCGGTATCGGTAACCGCTGGGCCAACCGCCACACCGGTTCCGTCGACGTCTACACCGAAGGCCGCAAGTTCGTTCACGTGGACATCGAGCCGACCCAGATCGGTCGTGTATTCACCCCGGACCTGGGCATCGTTTCCGACGCTGGCGCCGCACTGGATGCCTTCCTGGAAGTGGCCCGCGAGTGGAAAGCCGCCGGCAAGCTCAAGTGCCGTCGCGAGTGGCTGGAAGACTGCCAGCAGCGCAAGTCGAGCCTGCAGCGCAAGACCCACTTCGACAACGTGCCGGTCAAGCCGCAGCGCGTCTACGAAGAAATGAACCAGGTCTTCGGCAAGGACACCTGCTACGTCAGCACCATCGGTCTGTCGCAGATCGCCGGCGCCCAGTTCCTGCACGTGTACAAGCCGCGCCACTGGATCAACTGCGGTCAGGCCGGTCCGCTGGGCTGGACCATCCCGGCTGCCCTGGGTGTGGTCAAGGCGGACCCTTCGCGCAAAGTGGTCGCGCTGTCCGGTGACTACGACTTCCAGTTCATGATCGAAGAGCTGGCGGTAGGCGCCCAGTTCAACCTGCCGTACGTCCACGTGCTGGTGAACAACGCCTACCTGGGTCTGATCCGTCAGGCGCAGCGTGGCTTCGACATGGATTACTGTGTACAACTGGCGTTCGAGAACATCAACGCCACCGAAGCAGGCAGCTACGGCGTCGATCACGTGGCCGTGGTCGAAGGTCTGGGCTGTAAGGCACTGCGCGTGTTCGAACCGGCTGAAATCGCCCCTGCCCTGCTCAAGGCGCAGAAGATGGCCGAAGAGTTCCGCGTACCGGTGGTGGTCGAAGTGATCCTCGAGCGCGTGACCAACATTTCCATGGGTACCGAAATCAACGCGGTCAACGAGTTCGAAGACCTCGCCCTGGTCGGCAACGACGCGCCTACCGCGATCTCGCTGCTGGACTGACCGCCTGACGCCCCCGCGCCGGCTGTGCCGGGGGCCTTCTTCTGCAAGGAGACAACCATGCCTCGCTTCGCTGCCAACCTGTCCATGCTGTTCACCGAGCAGGACTTCCTGGCCCGCTTCAAGGCCGCCGCCGACGCTGGCTTCAGCGGTGTCGAATACCTCTTCCCGTACGACTTCAGCGCCGCCGAGATCAAGCAACAACTCGACGCACACGGCCTGACCCAGGTGCTGTTCAACCTGCCGGCCGGCGACTGGGGCAAAGGCGAGCGCGGCATCGCGTGCAACCCTGAGCGCGTCGAAGAGTTCCGCGCCGGTGTCGACAAGGCCATCGAATACGCCAAGGTACTGGGCAACACCCAGGTCAACTGCCTGGCCGGTATCCGTCCACAAGGCCCGGACTGCGCCACCGTACGCAAGACCTTCGTCGACAACCTCAAGTACGCCGCCGACAAGCTCAAGGCTGCAGGTATCCGCCTGGTCATGGAAATGATCAACACCCGTGACATCCCGGGCTTCTACCTGAACACCACCAAGCAGGCCCTGGAGATCCAGGCCGAAGTCGGCAGCGACAACCTGTTCCTGCAGTACGACATCTACCACATGCAGATCATGGAAGGTGACCTGGCTCGCACCATGGAAGCCAACCTGAAGCTGATCAACCACATCCAGCTGGCCGACAACCCCGGCCGCAACGAACCAGGCACCGGCGAGATCAACTATCGCTTCCTGTTCGAACACCTGGACCGCATCGGTTACCAGGGCTGGGTGGGCGCGGAATACAAACCGCTGACCACCACCGAGGCAGGCCTGGGCTGGTTGAAGACGCACAACGCAATCTAAAAGCTGAGTACAGCCCTGTGGGATGTATCAGGCAGTGTGGAAGCGGGTTCACCCGCGAACACCGGCAAAGCCGGTGCCCTCCACCGAAGTGTCTGCTTCGCGGGTAAACCCCGCGCCCACAGTGACCGCGGCTCACTTGAGATTCCTACAAATACAAAGAGGCACATTGTCATGGCTAAAATCGGTTTCATCGGCACCGGCATCATGGGCAACCCAATGGCCCAGAACCTGCAAAAAGCAGGTCACAGCCTGTTCGTTTCCACTCACCACGACGCCGCTCCGGCCAACCTGGTCGCCGCTGGCGCCGTTGCCCTGGCCAACCCGAAAGAAGTGGCCCAGGAAGCCGAGTTCATTATCGTCATGGTTCCGGACACCCCGCAGGTCGAGTCCGTCCTGTTCGGTGAGAACGGCGTGGCCGAAGGCGCAGGCCCGAACAAGGTCGTGATCGACATGAGCTCGATCTCCCCCACCGCCACCAAAGTCTTCGCCGAGAAGATCAAGGCTACCGGCGCTGCCTACCTGGATGCCCCGGTCTCCGGTGGTGAAGTCGGCGCCAAGGCCGGCACCCTGAGCATCATGGTCGGCGGCTGCCCGAAAGCCTTCGAGCGCGCACTGCCACTGTTCGAAGCCATGGGCAAGAACATCACCCGCGTCGGCGGCAACGGCGACGGCCAGACCGCCAAGGTCGCCAACCAGATCATCGTCGCCCTGAACATCCAGGCCGTCGGCGAAGCCCTGCTGTTCGCTGCCAAGAACGGCGCGGATCCAGCCAAGGTTCGTGAAGCGCTGATGGGTGGCTTCGCCTCCTCGAAGATCCTGGAAGTTCACGCCGAGCGCATGATCAAAGGCACCTTCGACCCAGGCTTCCGCATCAACCTGCACCAGAAGGACCTGAACCTGGCCCTGCAAGGCGCCAAGGAGCTGGGCATCAACCTGCCCAACACCTCCAACGCCCAGCAAGTGTTCAGCACCTGCGTCGCCCTGGGCGGCGGCAACTGGGACCACTCGGCGCTGATCAAAGGCCTGGAGCACATGGCCAACTTCTCGATCCGCGACGACAAGTAAAACCGTTGTAGACCTCTCTGGCCTCCTCGCGGGTAAACCCGCTTCCACAAGGTTCATCGCTGAACCTGAAGGCATCGCAAGCCTGTAGGAGCGGCTTCAGCCGCGAAGAAGCCAACACCTGTGAACCTGCGACCACAGGCTCACGCGGTGTCACCGAGCAACACCCGCCCCTGGTTCGGCCTGCACGGAGGCAGTTCCAGGGGCGTTTTCGATTCTGCAGAACAATAAGATTTTGGGAGCCTGCCATGTCGGTCGATCCACAAAAAATTCTCCGCGAGCTGTTCGACACAGCCATCGCCGCCGCTCACCCCCGCCAGGTCCTGGAACCCCACCTGCCCGCCGACCGCACCGGCCGCGTCATCGTCATCGGTGCCGGCAAGGCTGCCGCGGCCATGGCCGAAGTGGTCGAGAAGAGCTGGAAGGGCGAGGTGTCCGGCCTGGTCGTGACCCGCTACGGTCATGGCGCCAATTGCCAGAAGATCGAGGTGGTCGAAGCCGCCCACCCGGTTCCCGATGCCGCCGGCTTGGCCGTGGCCAAGCGCGTGCTCGAACTGGTCAGCAACCTCACTGAAGACGACCGGGTGATCTTCCTGCTCTCCGGCGGTGGCTCGGCCCTGCTGGCCCTGCCCGCCGAAGGCCTGACCCTGGCCGACAAGCAGCAGATCAACAAAGCCCTGCTCAAGTCCGGCGCCACCATCGGCGAGATGAACTGCGTGCGCAAGCACCTCTCGGCGATCAAGGGCGGCCGCCTGGCCAAGGCCTGCTGGCCTGCCACGGTCTACACCTACGCGATCTCCGACGTACCGGGCGACCTGGCCACGGTCATCGCCTCCGGTCCCACCGTGGCCGACCCGAGCACCTCAGCCGATGCCCTGGCCATCCTCAAGCGCTACAACATCGAAGCGTCCCAGGCAGTCATCGACTGGCTCAACAATCCAGCGTCGGAAACCGTCAAGGCCGATGACCCGGCACTGACGCGCAGCCACTTCAAGCTGATCGCCAAACCTCAGCAGTCCCTGGAGGCAGCAGCGGTCAAGGCACGTCAGGCAGGCTTCAGCCCGCTGATTCTGGGCGATCTTGAAGGCGAATCGCGCGAAGTGGCCAAGGTTCATGCCGGCATCGCCCGTCAGATCGTGCTGCACGGCCAGCCGCTCAAGGCGCCCTGCATCATCCTCTCCGGCGGCGAGACCACCGTCACCGTGCGCGGCAACGGCCGCGGCGGGCGCAACGCCGAGTTCCTGCTGAGCCTCACCGAGAACCTCAAGGGCCTGGCGGGCGTGTACGCCCTGGCCGGTGACACCGACGGAATCGACGGATCCGAAGAAAACGCCGGCGCCATCATGACCCCGGACAGCTATGCCAACGCCGAGGCCCTGGGCCTGTCGGCATCCGACGAGCTGGACAACAACAACGGCTATGGCTACTTCGCCGCACTGGATGCGCTGATCGTCACCGAGCCGACCCGCACCAACGTCAACGACTTCCGTGCCATCCTGATCCTCGAGACCCAGCCATCATGACGCCTGATAAAAAAGTCAAAATCCTCGCGACCCTCGGCCCTGCGATCAAAGGCATCGATGACATTCGCCAGCTGGTCGAGGCCGGGGTGAACATCTTCCGCCTGAACTTCAGCCACGGCGAGCACGCCGACCACGCCCTGCGCTACCAGTGGATCCGCGAAGTCGAGCAGCAGCTGAACTACCCGCTCGGCATCCTCATGGACCTGCAGGGGCCGAAACTGCGCGTTGGCCGCTTCGCCGATGGCAAGATCCAGCTGCAACGCGGCCAGGCCCTGCGCCTGGACCTGGACAAGACCCCAGGCGACGACCGCCGGGTCAACTTGCCGCACCCGGAAATCATCGCCGCGCTGGAGCCAGGCATGGACCTGCTGCTCGACGACGGCAAGCTGCGCCTGCGGGTGACTGCCAAGCACAGCGATGCCATCGACACCGAAGTGCTCGCCGGCGGTGAGCTGTCCGACCGCAAAGGCGTGAACGTGCCCCAGGCCGTGCTCGACCTCAGCCCGCTGACCGAAAAAGACCGCCGCGACCTGGCCTTCGGCCTGGACCTTGGCGTGGACTGGGTCGCCCTGTCGTTCGTCCAGCGTCCTGAGGACATCGTCGAGGCCCGCCAGCTGATCGGCGACCGTGCCTACCTGATGGCCAAGATCGAGAAGCCGTCGGCAGTGGAGCAACTGCAAGCGATCGCCGAGCTGTCCGACGCGATCATGGTCGCCCGTGGCGACCTGGGCGTGGAAGTGCCGGCCGAGAGCGTGCCGCAGATCCAGAAGCGCATCATCAACACCTGCCGCCAGCTCGGCCGTCCGGTGGTGGTGGCCACGCAGATGCTCGAGTCCATGCGCTTCTCCCCTGCCCCGACCCGCGCCGAGGTCACCGACGTGGCCAATGCCGTGGCCGAAGGCACCGACGCCGTCATGCTGTCGGCCGAGACCGCTTCGGGTGAATACCCGCTCGAAGCGGTGCAGATGATGAGCAAGATCATCCGCCAGGTGGAGAACGGCCCGGACTACCAGGCTCAGCTCGATGTCGGCCGTCCCAAGGCCGAAGCCACGGTATCCGATGCCATCAGCTGCGCGATCCGTCGCATCAGCGGCATCCTGCCGGTGGCCGTGCTGGTCAACTACAGCGAGTCGGGTTCCTCGACCCTGCGCGCTGCGCGCGAGCGTCCACGTGCGCCGATCCTCAACCTGACACCGAACCTGGCCACCGCCCGTCGCCTGAGCGTGACCTGGGGCGTGCATTCGGTGGTCAATGATCGTCTGCGTCAGGTCGACGAGATCTGCTCCACGGCCCTGGAGATCGCCCAGGCCCAAGGCATGGCCAGCCGTGGCGACACGCTGCTGATCACCGCCGGTGTGCCTTTCGGTAAGCCAGGGACGACTAATACCCTGCGGATCGAGACGCTGGCCTGATACACCCCGGGGCGCTAAGCGCCCCTTTCGCAGGCTTTGTCAGCTCCCACAGGTACCTGAAGGTGTGCAACCTTGTGGGAGCAGGCGAAACCTGCGATGGAGGGCGCGCCCTCCCCATGACCAACCAACTGGCGGAAAACCCGAGGCCCAAACGAGGCCCACCGCTACCACCCACCTCACTGACTGCCCATGTACACCAAGAATTTCGTCAACCCGTGCCCCGACTGGGCCACGGCCCTGCTCAATGGCTTCAGCCAGGTCCTGCTGCTGCGCAATCCTTTTTGCGGCCTGTGCTGCCTGCTGGCCCTTCTGCTGACCGCCCCGAACCTGGTCGGCGGCGCCTTGCTCGGCGCCCTGGCCGGCCTGCTCACTGCCCAACGCCGCGGTTACGAACGTACCGACCGCCAGGCTGGGCTGTACAGCTACAACGGTGTGCTGATCGGTATCCTGATCGCCGCCCTGCTGCCTTGGTCGGCCATCGTGCCGCCGCTGATCATCGCCGCCGGCGGTCTTTCCAGCATCCTCACGCACCAATGGCGCAAGCGCGGCGGCAAACTGCTCATCGCCTATACCGCCCCCTTCGTGCTGCTGGGCTGGGGCGCCCTGCTGCTGTCAGAACCGATGCCCGCCTTGTACACCGAGGCCAACCCGCTGTACGCCCTGCTGCGTGGCGTAGGCCAGATCTTCCTGCTGGACAATCCGTTGGCCGGCCTGCTGATCGTCATCGGCATGCTCGTGGCCAATCCTTATGCCGCGCTCTGGGCTTTGCTGGGCTCGGCCATCGGCGGCGGTGTCGCGCTGCTGGCGGGCGAAGCCCAAGCGGCCTGGATGGGATTGTTCGGTTTCAACGCCGCGCTCGCCGCCCTGGCTTTCAGCCGTCAGGGCGAGCGCCCGTGGGTAACCCTGCTGGCCATTGCCCTGGCCTTGCTGCTGCAACCTGTGTTCAACCTGATGCCGATCGCTGGTCTCACCGCCCCCTTCGTCACCGCCTGCTGGCTGATGCATGTGGGCAGCCATCTGCTGCAACTGAACCAACGCCGCAACGCCGATCGCTTGCACAGCTAAAACACAGCCCCTAGGCTCTGCCCATCGCACAATGGAACGAGCCCATGGAAAACCCTGCGAGCCTGCGCGAGCGGCTCTACGTCATCGTCTTCCAGACCGACACCGTCGCCGGCCGGCGCTTCGACAAGATCCTGCTCTTGATCATCCTCGCCAGCCTGGTGACGGTGATCCTCGATAGCATCGACGAGGTCCACCAGGGCTATGCCGGCCTGCTGGCCATGATCGAGTGGGGCTTCACGGCGATCTTCCTGGTGGAATACCTGGCCCGGCTGTACTGCTCGCCCAAGCCTCTGCGCTATGCCTTCAGTTTCTACGGGTTGGTCGATCTGCTGGCGATCGTGCCGGGGATCATCGCCCTGTACTACAGCGACGCCCAGTACCTGCTGATCGTGCGGGTCATCCGGATGCTGCGGATCTTCCGCGTGCTCAAGCTCAGCCCCTACCTCAAGCAGGCCCATTACCTGCTGGCGGCATTGCAGGGCAGCAAGCAGAAGATCATCGTCTTTCTGGTGAGCGTCTCCACGCTGGTAACGGTGTTCGGCACCCTGATGTATGTGGTCGAAGGCCCTGAGCATGGCTTCACCAGCATCCCCAAAGGCATCTACTGGGCCATCGTTACCCTCACCACCGTGGGTTTTGGCGACATCGTGCCCAAGACCCCTCTGGGCCAGGTACTGTCGTCGCTGGTGATGATCACCGGTTACTCGATCATCGCGGTGCCTACCGGCATCTTCACCGCCGAACTGGCCAATGCCTTGCGCGGCGAACAGCTGCAACACGACTGCCCCACCTGTCGCAAGAACACCCATGAACATGGCGCCGCGTTCTGCTCACGCTGCGGCAATGCGTTGTTCCCGAAAAACGAATAAGCAAAGAGCCATTTGGTCTTTAGGCGCTCAAGAACCAAAGGTTATAGTCGCTGGCAAATTGCCAAATATTTGAACCAGAACAAGGATTGCTTCGTGAAAAAGCTCTTCACCGCCTCGCTGCTCGCCGCAGGACTCGCCCTGGGCAACTTGGCCCAGGCCGCTCCGACCCTGCTGAACGTGTCCTATGACGTTATGCGCGACTTCTACAAGGACTACAACCAGGCGTTCCAGAAGCATTGGGAAGCCGAGCACAACGAAAAGGTCAATGTGCAGATGTCCTTCGGCGGTTCGAGCAAACAGGCCCGGGCGGTGATCGATGGCCTGCCGGCCGACGTCATCACCATGAACATGGCGACCGACATCAATGCTCTGGCCGACAACGGCAAGCTGGTCCCGGACAACTGGGTTTCGCGCCTGCCGAACAACAGCGCGCCCTTCACCTCGGCCACCGTGTTCATCGTGCGCAAGGGCAACCCCAAGGCCCTGAAGGACTGGCCAGACCTGCTCAAGGACGGCGTGCAGGTGATCGTACCCAACCCCAAGACCTCGGGTAACGGCCGCTACACCTACCTCTCCGCCTGGGGCTATGTGCTCAAGCAGGGCGGCGACGAAGCCAAGGCCCGCGACTTCGTCGGCAAGCTGTTCAAGCAGGCGCCGGTGCTCGATACCGGTGGCCGCGCCGCCACCACGACCTTCATGACCAACCAGATCGGCGATGTGCTGGTGACCTTCGAGAACGAGGCCGAGATGATCGCCCGCGAGTTCGGCCGCGACCAGTTCGAAGTGGTCTACCCGAGCGTGTCGGCCGAGGCCGAACCACCGGTGAGCGTGGTCGACAAGGTGGTCGAGCGCAAGAAGTCCCGCGCCGTGGCCGAGGAATACCTCAAGTACCTGTGGTCGCCGGCGGCCCAGGAAATCGCTGCGCAAAACTACCTGCGCCCGCGTGATGCGACCGTATTGGCCAAGTACACCGACCGTTTCCCGAAAGTCGACTTCCTGTCGGTGGAGAAGACCTTCGGTGACTGGCGCACCGTGCAGAAGACCCACTTCAACGACGGTGGCGTGTTCGACCAGATCTACACCAGCAATTAACTGAAAAGGGGGCTTCGAGCCCCCTCTTTCATGCCGTGCACAGGTTCTCCCGCTGTACCCGCGAAAGGACCGGCGCGGCGTGCTTCAGGCCTGCTGACGGAACACCAGCGCCTTCAGCCCACCTTGCGGGTCCGCATCCGGAAACTCCGGCGGGTTTTCCAGCCGCTCGACGAATGCCAGCCCCGGCGCATGCTCAGCCATGCCCTCGATCAGAAAGCCTGGCCCGATGCCTGGGTCGTTGACACAGGCCAGCACCGTTCCCCCTTCCGTCAACAATTCTGGCAAGCGTCGCAGGATCTTGGCGTAGTCCTGGGTCAGTACGAAACTGCCTTTCTGGAAAGTGGGCGGGTCGATGATGATCAGGTCATAGGGCCCGTACTTGCGCACCTTACCCCAGGATTTGAACAACTCATGGCCCAGGTACGCGACGCGGGATGGGTCATGGTCATTGAGCCGATGGTTCTCCCGCCCCCGGGACAATGCGGCCTTGGCCATGTCCAGGTTGACCACCTGCTGCGCACCGCCAGCGATCGCCGCCACCGAGAACCCACAGGTGTAGGCGAACAGGTTGAGCACCCGCTTGCCGGTGGCCTGCTCGCGTACCCAACGACGCCCGTAGCGCATGTCGAGGAACAACCCGTTGTTCTGGCGTACCCCCAGGTCAAGCAGGTACTTGAGGCCATCTTCCACCACCTCGCGTTGCTGGCAAGGCTCGCCGAGCAGCCATTGACCGGGGCTGTCGGGCAGGTAACGGTGCTGGATGAGGATGGCCTGGCCGGCCCACTGTGGGCGCTCAACGAGGTTGCGCAGCATCGCTTCCAGTTCGGCCAACTGACCCTCGGGCGGCTCGCGGAACAGCGCCACCAGCAGCACACCGTCCAGCCAGTCGACCGTGATCTGCTCAAGCCCCGGCCAGCAGCGGCCACGGCCATGGAACAGGCGACGGGTCTCTTGCGGGGCGGGGTCGAGGGCGGCGAGCAGGTGCTGCTCGAGGGTCTGAATCGGCGAGGTCATGATCGGGTCGCAAGCAAAAAAGAATGCATTTTACCTAGGGTCTGTACGAAATGTATTCGCGCGAAGGCCAGACAAGGTGCCAATCACTGCCCTTTCACCGCGATCCTGGCCGAGCGGAACCACCACCCCTGCTGCATCCCTGCTGCCGCCAGCAGGATCGTCGCTACGCCCAGCCACTGCAGCGGCGCCAGTCGATGGTCGAAGGCGATCCAGTCGACCAGGATCGCCGCAATGGGGTAGATGAACGACAGCGCCCCCGTCAGAGCGGTAGGCAGGCGCTGGATAGCGCTGTACAGCAGCACATACATCACGCCAGTGTGCACGACCCCCAAGGTCAGCAGGCTAGCCAGCGTCGGCGTCTCGCCTGGCAGCCCCTCGCCGCCCACCCATGGCGCCAGCAGCAGAATGCCGGTGGTCACCTGAACCAGCGCAATCACGTGCGGTGGCGTACCGCTCAGGCGCTTGATGATCAGCGCCGCCACGGCATAAAGGAAGGCTGCGCCCAAGGCCAGGACGATGCCCAACAGGTACTCGCCTGCCCCGCCCTGGCCATTACCATGGGCACTGACGATGGCCAGCATGCCGAGGAAGGCCAGGCTCAGCCAGGTCATCTTGGGTAAGGTGATCTTTTCCCCCAAGAACAATGCCGCCAGCCCCACCAGCATGAACGGCTGCACGTTGTAGACCGCCGTGCCAATGGCGATGGAGGCCTTGGAGTACGAGGCGAACAGCAGCACCCAGTTGCCCACGATGGCCATGCCACTGGCCACCGCCAGCAAAAAGGTCGTGCGCGTCAGCACCCCGGGTTTGAGAAAGCCCATGGCAGCGCAGATCAGCAACAAGGTGACGGCGCCGAACACACAGCGCCAGAACACCACGTCCAGCACCGGTTGTCCGGATACCAGCACGAACCAACCGATGGTCCCGGAAATCAGCATGGCGGCGATCATTTCCAGCGAGCCACGTCGCAACGAATTGTCCATCTCACACCTCCTGTCGAACATGGCCACAGTATGCCCAGCGGCCTCGCGTGCCATCCAGCGGATAAAAAAGGCGATTTCGTCTCTGCGCCTTTACTATCAAGGCATAAAACACAAAACACCTAACGAGGCACCCATGACCGACGCCATCGACCAACTGCTGATCAATGCACTGATGGAAGACTCCCGCCGCTCGCTCAAGGCCCTGGCCCAAGTCAGCGGCCTGTCCGCGCCCAGTGTCAGCGAACGCCTGCGGCGCCTGGAGGAGCGCGGTGTGCTGCGCGGCTATACCGTCGACGTGGACCCGCGCAGCTTCGGCTACCAATTGCAGGCCATCGTGCGGATCCGCCCATTGCCGGGCCAGTTGCAGGAAGTGGAGCGGCAGATCATTGCCATTCCCGAGTTCACCGAATGCGACAAGGTCACCGGCGAAGACTGTTTCATCGCCCGCCTGCATGTGAGGTCGATGGAGCAACTGGACACGCTGCTCGATCGCATCAACGTATTGGCGGAAACCAACACCGCGATCATCAAGAAAACTCCAGTAAAACGCCGACTGCCGCCCATGGCCTGAATGGGCTCTATAGCAGAATCATTATTGACATTTAGCAACAACTAATTTGTACACAAGAATGTCACTTATGGTGCCATTTTTGTGTGCACTTTTGTCCGTCATCGACCCACTTCCCTACACACTTCCCATCTATAAATTTGACCAACTGATCAACTAATAGCACCCACAAAAAATAAAACCTGTTCATTTGGTCAACATATATTTCGCTCATTTCATTGACTTAACATTCAATAGGTTAAGTTGCAAAAGGCCATGTTCTGAAAGTTGCGTAAGGCCTGGCATGGAAGTCGCTTTCATGTGCTCATGTTTTGTATACAACCAAAGCAAAACATACATACAAGAACTCGCAGCGCCTGCCGTCCCCATCAGGCCGTTGCGCCCAGAACCCAGTGATGCCAACGCTGCACCGACGAGATGGCGAGCCCGTGCGCTGCCCGCTCATCGCAGTCCACGCGCATCAGGAGCCTGTCGAATGAGTACCAGCCTCAACCTAGCCCCTGAATTATCCGTTGCCAGCACCGCTTCCCCCTCCCTTCCATTAAACGGCCATTCGCCAGACCTTGAACTCAGCCCTCGCCTGCACAACCGCGACCTCGCCCCCACCCGTATCGAGGGCCGCCGTTGGGGCCGCTACAGCATCTTCGCGCTGTGGACCAATGACGTGCACAACATCGCCAACTATTCCTTCGCCATGGGGCTGTTCGCCCTGGGCCTGGGCGGCTGGCAGATTCTGCTGTCCCTCGCGATCGGCGCGGCGCTGGTGTACTTCTTCATGAACCTGTCCGGCTACATGGGACAGAAAACCGGCGTGCCGTTCCCAGTGATCAGCCGCATCGCCTTCGGCATCCACGGCGCGCAGATACCGGCGCTGATTCGAGCGGTGATCGCCATCGCCTGGTTCGGTATCCAGACCTACCTGGCGTCGGTGGTGCTGCGCGTATTGCTCACCGCCGTCTGGCCACAGCTGGCCGCCTATGACCACAACAGCCTGCTCGGCCTGTCGAGCCTGGGCTGGGTGTGCTTCGTGGCGATCTGGCTGGTGCAATTGGTGATCCTTGCCTACGGCATGGAGATGGTACGGCGCTACGAAGCCTTCGCAGGCCCAGTGATTCTGCTGACCGTGGCGAGCCTGGCCGGGTGGATGTACTTCCAGGCCGATGCCCGCATTGCCTGGTCGGTGGCCGAACCGCTGACTGGCTACGAGATGTGGCGCAACATCTTTGCCGGCGGTGCGCTGTGGCTGGCCATCTACGGCACCCTGGTCTTGAACTTCTGCGACTTCGCCCGTTCCTCGCCATGCCGCAAGACCATCCGTGTGGGCAACTTCTGGGGCTTGCCGGTCAACATCCTGGTGTTCGCCACCATCACCGCAGTGCTGTGCGGCGCGCAGTTCCAGATCAACGGCCAGGTGATCGACAGCCCCACCCAGATCGTCGCGTCCATCCCCAGCACCCTCTTCCTGGTACTGGGCTGTCTGGCCTTTTTGATCGTCACCGTCGCGGTGAACATCATGGCCAACTTCGTCGCCCCGGCGTTCGTGCTCAGCAACCTTGCGCCACGCCACCTGAACTTCCGCCGCGCCGGCTTGATCAGCGCCACCCTGGCAGTGCTGATCCTGCCCTGGAACCTCTACAACAGCCCACTGGTGATCGTGTACTTCCTGTCGGGCCTGGGCGCCCTGCTCGGCCCACTGTATGGCGTGATCATGGCGGACTACTGGCTGCTGCGAAAAGGCCAGGTCAACGTGCCGGAACTCTATAGCGAAAACCCCGCGGGGGCCTACTTCTATACCCGCGGCATCAACCTGCGCGCCGTCGCCGCCTTCCTGCCGGCAGCGCTGCTGGCCATCGTGCTGGCCCTGGTACCGAACTTCCACAGCGTCGCGCCGTTCTCCTGGCTGATCGGTGCCGGCACCGCAGCCACCCTCTACCTGCTGGTCGCCCCGCGCAACCGCCAGTACCTCGACGTCAGCGGTGAAGCCATCGCCGTCGACCACAGCAGCCATTGATAGGGAAATCCCCATGCGTATCCTGATTGCCAACGTCAACACCACCACCGCCATCACCGACGCCATCGCCGAACAGGCACGCAGCGTGGCGTCCCCTGGCACCGAAATCATCGGCCTCACGCCGTGGTTCGGCGCGGAGTCCGTGGAAGGCAACTTCGAGAGCTATCTTGCCGCCATCGCCGTGATGGACCGGGTGCTGAACTTCGATCAACCCTACGATGCGGTAATCCAGGCCGGCTATGGCGAGCATGGCCGCGAAGGCCTGCAGGAGCTGCTCGATGTGCCAGTGGTGGACATCACCGACGCCGCCGCCAGTACCGCGATGTACCTGGGCCACAAGTACTCGGTGGTGACCACGCTGGACCGCACCGTGCCGCTGATCGAGGACCGCCTCAAACTCTCGGGCCTGTACGATCGCTGTGCCTCGGTCCGCGCCAGCGGCCTTGCAGTGCTCGACCTGGAGGCTGATCCGCAGCGCGCCGTGCAAGCGATCGTCGAGCAGGCCGAACGCGCCGTGCGTGAAGACAAGGCAGAGGTGATCTGCCTGGGGTGTGGCGGCATGGCCGGGCTCGATGAACAGATCCGTCAACGTACCGGGGTGCCGGTAGTGGATGGGGTCAGTGCAGCGGTGAGCATCGCCGAATCGCTGGTAAGGCTGGGCTTGAGCACCTCGAAAGTACGTACCTATGCGACACCGCGGGCGAAGAAAGTGGTGGGTTGGCCGATGATGTTCGGACGTTAAGGCTTCGCTGTGTCGCCGTCGTCGCTTCCACAGCAGATGTGAAAGCGACGACGGCGCCGGCATCCTCACCTTCCGTGCACAGATCGATCACGGCGCAAGAAGAGACACACCCCCATGACCATCGCAAACGCCTTCCACGGCATGACGTCAATGCCATGAAACGTCTCGAGATGCATGTAGAGAATGCTGCCCAGCCCACCCATGAACAAGGCGACGCCCAGCCATTTGCGCAACCCGGGCGCTTTCATACATCGGTCGATGAAGAATGCCGCCATGAACATCAATACGAATTGAAATGGATCTTCATACATAGGGGGCTCAATGCTTGAAGATCATTGAAATGGACGAGTGCTGAGGACCGATACCACCGTGAATGCTGGCATCAATACTGATCAATATGTCGCCTGCGTGATAGCGCAGCAAACGTTCAGCGACAAAAGCGGGGGCACCTACTTTGGCTGCCACAGCGATCCGCGAACGTGGCAATGGGCCAGGGATCAACCCAGTTAACGTGCACCGCCGATCATTGAGCGCGCCACATAGTTCGCGGTTGATCGGCTGTGAAATCGCCACTTTCATCAGGCAAGAGCGTCCCCTTGCCTGCATACGGTCAAAGAGTTTTATTGTTTTTTCGATGATGCGATTGTTGATTTGCCGTGCCACGTCGAAGTAAAGCATCTCGATCTGAGAACGTCGTTTCACCTCAAACTCCAGAATGTCGAAGACCACATCCCGATAGCCGATCACTCGATAGCTGTTCTTGAATTGCATGCACCTACCCTTGCGTTCAAAGTCATCGCTGGAACGCAGAAGGTGCCTTGCCAGTGGCGCGAGCAATACCCGTCGTTTCGTTGTTTACCGCATGATTTTTCCAAGCCTGCAATGAGGCGAATTTGCGTAAGACGCAGATGACTCAGTCATCGCGTGTCAGCACCTCCAGCAACTCGATTTCGAACGTCAGGTCGGAATGGGGCGGGATAGACCCTACGTTGCGTTCGCCATACCCCAGGTGCGCCGGCACCATCAGCTTGCGCTTGCCACCAACGCGCATGCCCATCAGGCCCTGGTCCCAGCCTTTGATGACACGACCGGTTCCGATCACACACTGGAACGGCTTGCCTCGCGACCAGGAAGAGTCGAATTCGCTGCCATCGGCCAGCCAGCCGGTGTACTGGGTGGTGATCAGCGCGCCCTTGACCACGGCCTTGCCGTCGCCTTCCTGAATATCGATGATTTGCAGTTCGCTGCTCATGGCGTATTCCTCGAAGCGGATTTCGTGGCCGCCCTTTTCTCAGGAATGCGCCGCTTTGGCAAGGCTTCGTGGCGCCTCGTGTTGGCGCATCGACCACAGCACGCCGCCAATCACCAGGATGATCGCCGCCGCTTCCAGCAGGGTCGGCCCGGAATGCCGCCAAAGGAAGGCATAGAGCAAAGCGAACAGCGTCTCGAAGACGATCAGTTGCCCACTCAAGGTCAGCGGCAGGCGCCTTGAGGCGGCGTTCCAGAAGGCGGTGGCCAACCAGGATCCGAATACCGCGCAGCCCAGGCAGGCGGCCCAGAACCACCACCAACGCGAGGCAGGCGCGTCCACCTGTAACTGCTGCGGCTGCCAACCTGCCAGTAGCGCGACCATGACCAGGCTCGCCAAGCCAGTCATGACCCCGATCAGCACCGACCACTGATGCCCATCGAAATGCCCGCAGCGCTTGAGGCAACGGCTGTTCTGTCCGGCGTACCATGTCCAGCACGCCAGTGCCCCCAGGGCGTAGAACAGCCCCAGCAGTTTGTCGGTGATATCGCCGGGGGCGAAAGCGAAGGTTTCCAGGTTGATGCACAGCATGCCGGCCAGGATGAGCGCCAAGGGTCCGGCCAGACGCGCCAAGGGTACTGCACCGCTGTCATTACGGCCGTACAGGGTGATGGTGAGCGGGAGTATGCCAACGATCAACGAGGCCGGCGCAACGCCCAGGTGTTGAATCGCCGCAGCGAGGCAAATGAAATACACGAGGTTGCCGACCACTGCCAGACGCAGGAGCATCCACACATCCTGCAGGGTCAGCCGGCGCAGGTGTCGGGCCATGGGCAACAGCATCAAAAGCGAAAGCACGCCGACCATCAGGTAGCGCACTGTGCTGAGCAGCATCGGGCTGAACTCCGGCAGCAGCTCCGGAACCATGATCACCCCGCCCCACAACCCACCGGCCATGCCGGCATACATCACACCGCGTTTCACCTGTCTGCTCCTCTTGATCAGACTGGCAGGCTATCGCGCGGCACGGCTTTGGGCAAAGAGCATTACGCCGATGTTCGCCGAATGGTTGCTGGCGCTCGCGGATCAGCCGAGTTGCTCGAACGCTTCCTGGCCGGTCAGTTCCTTGGTCTGGTTGGCGAAGCAGTACCAGGCTGGTTTTTGCTCGACGAAGATCTGCAGGTCGAAGGCCCAGGCTTCGTCACCATCCAGCAGGCCTACGGGGATGGCGTAGAAGTCGTTGGCTTTGAGGCGATAGTACAGGTGCGTGCCGCACTGGCCGCAGAAGCCGCGCTGGGCCCAATCGGAGGAGTCGTAGACGCTTGGCGCGCGGCCTTCGATCGTTGGGGGTTGGCTGCAGTGGACGACCAGCAAAGGGCCACCGGTCCACTTGCGGCACATGCTGCAGTGGCAGGCGCTGATGTGGGTGTTGTCGACGGTGACCTTCAGGTGGGTTGCGCCGCAGAGGCAGGTGCCTTGTTTTTCCAGGGACATGGTGGGGCTCCTTGCGTTTGGGATTGGGAAGTATAGGTGGTGGTTTCTTTTGGGCTTGGGCTTGGGCTTGGGCTTTCAGGTTGTATGTATATCCGGTGTTGGTGGTGGCGCCACTGGCGCTTTTCGCCTTTACGGCGACCTACTTTTGCTCTTGGGCAAAAGTAGGCAAAAGCCGCTGGCTCCCACATACGGCCCGGCGCTTCGCACCGGGTTCCCTCGCTGCGGTGCCTTACGGGGCTTCGCGGCCTCCGGCTGGCTGCGCCAGCCTCCATCTCGCGACTTCGGCTACGCCGAAGGGCGCTGCGCGCCGGCCCCTACAGACACCTCCACTCGGCCTCCTGAGGTCGCGATTGGTGGTGTCTGGTCCATCGCGCATCAAAAGCAATGGCAATGGCAAACAAGCTAATTATTTGTTGGCAGTTCCGGCCTATTCGCGGGTAAACCCGCTCCTACAGGCACTGCGCCGTTCTCAAGAGCTGCGGTGAGCCTGTGGGAGCGGGCTCACCCGCGAATGGCCAAAAAGCTCACCATAAAAACCACTGAATGAAACAACGCCAGCCCAGGCGCCGCCTGTAACTTGCGCCCCATCAGTAGGCCGAGCGGAGGTGTCTGGAGGGGAAGGCGCGTAGCGCCCTTCGGCGGTAGCCGAACTGGCGCAGCCAGCCGGAGGCCGCGAGGCCCCGCAAGACACCGCAGCGAGGGAACCCGGTGCGAAGCGCCGGGCCGTATGCGGGGGCGCAGCGGCTTTGGTTACTTTGGCCAAAGTGACCCGCCGTAAGGGCGCAAAGGTGACTAAGCGTCGACAAATCAAACAGATATGCCCACAACTCCACAACCCACAACCCACTCAGACAAAGATCACCCCACGCAAATACAAAGCCCCCCGCCCACTGATGATCACCCGCCCATTCCCCGGCACTTCACATTCCAGCTGCCCCTTGCGCGCTCCACCCTGCTCACACACCAACCGCCGCTTGCCCAGCCGCTCGGACCAGTAAGGCGCCAGCGATGTATGCGCCGACCCTGTCACCGGGTCTTCATTGACCCCAACCCGCGGGCCGAACCAGCGAGTCACGAAATCAAACCCACCTCCAGGCGCTGTCACCGCAATTCCTCGCACGTCAAACGCCGAAAGCGCCACAAAATCCGGCGTCAGTGTCTCGAGCAGCGCGGCATCGTCGATCACCAGCACATAGTCATCCGTGCGATACAGCGCGCGGGCACTGGCCAGCCCCAGCGCCTGGAGCAACGCCTGAGGAATATCGACCGCCACCGGCTGCTTGGCCGGAAAGTCCATCGCCAGCAGTCCATCGGCAGCACGGCTGACACGCAGTTCGCCACTGCGGGTAGTGAACCGCAGCACCTCGGCCTTCTCGCCCAACTGCTCGAACAGCACCCAGGCTGCCGCCAGGGTCGCATGCCCACACAGGTCTACCTCAACGGTCGGCGTGAACCAGCGAAGCTCGAACGTCTCGCCGCTGCGCACGAAGTACGCAGTCTCGGACAGGTTGTTTTCCTCAGCGATGCGCTGCAGCATCTCGTCGGGCAGCCAATTGTCCAATGGGACCACTGCTGCGGGATTGCCACCAAATGGCGCGGTGCTGAAGGCATCGACCTGGAAGATTTCGAGTTGCATGCAAAAGCTCCTAACGCCCAGCATCCCGCCGGGCAGGTTCTGGGAAAATTCAGGAACGAGCAGGTGCCAGTGTGCATTGACCGGCGAAGCGTGCTTGCACAGGGAGGGCTGCGAGGGCGCGATAGCCGCGCCATGCGGACAACAGGACAGTCTTGCTCATACGCCCCCAGCTCAAAGGTGAGCTGGGATTATGCGTGGTTACCCGCCAGTACAGTCAATCGAAAGTTAAGGCTTTAACTGTACTGTAATGGTCGAGCGACCTACTGGGCGAAGGCGCGTCCCAGACCGCCAGGCACACCGCTGCTGTCGGTTTCCTGCCAGGGCCCGTCAGGGCTGAGCGACCAGCTCCAGCCGTTGTTCCAACGGTAATAGGTGCGCTGGCGGTAGAAGGTGTTGGTCTTGTTCTCCAGCACATAGACGCCCATGCGCGGATCCCAGTGGCTCGCTCCGCCCGGTGGTGGGGCGAAGCTTGCAGAGGTGCGTGGCATAGGCTTGGGAATCGCCGCCGGCTTGCTAGGCTGGGTACCTGGAGGCTGACTCCCCGGTAGCGGCTTGACCGCAGGCCCCGGGTGGGGAGGTGTGGTCTCTATCGGCGGCAAGCGCTCCTGACTGGGTGGCTGCACCGTACACGCGGAAAGACCCAAGGCCAGGGTGATCAGGGTCAGGCGCACGGTGCTGTTCATGGAGTCGCTCTCTTATGGATCTGGGCTGTCGATGGTCAGTTGTTGAGTGCCCTGGGTCCGGGTGGGCAGCGGCGAGCTCTGGCCAACCCACTCGCCCCGGGTCGGCTGACCTGCGCGCGAGACACGGGCAACGAGTTGGACTTCGGGGAAGTCCGACAGTTTCATCTGCGGCATCATTGCATCCGCGTCCGAAAGCTCCACTTCCAATGGCAACTGCGCCACCGTCACGCGTTTGGCGGCCAAGGGCATGGGGGGGCCGCTGATGGCGCGTGCGAAGATGAACACCGTGTCGTCTGGCTTGACCTTGTCCTTGAGCGCATCCGCCAGTGCCACGCGCACTTTCAGGCGTGCGGCCTCAGGCGATGCGGTCGGGGTTCCCCCTGCTGCTTTGAGCCGTTCGGCGGCGCGGTCGATCCCACCCTGCAAAGCGGCGCGTGATGCGTCACCTTCAGGCAACTGGGCCAACAGACGTTGCCAATAATCGATCGCCTCCTGATAGCGCTCGCCCTCGAAAGCTGCAATACCGCGCAGCCCCAGGCTGGTGACCTCCTTGGGGTCCGCCTTGAGTGCTTCGTCGGTCAGGGCCTGTACCTGTGGGCTCCATTGCTTGTCGGCAGCAAAATACAAGGCCTGTGCCCACTGGCCGAGCAGCTCCGGTTGTCGCCCCGCGAGGGTGACGGCACGCTCGAAGGTACGGGCCGCATCGGCTGGGCGCTGCTCAGCCATATAGGCACGACCGAGGAAGTACAGGCCTTCGGCCGAGTCCGGCTGGGCTTGCACGGCGCGCTCCAGACGCGCGGTCATTTCTTCCATCGACTGCGGCGCCTGGGCGAACTCCTGGGTCAGCTCGACCTTGTCGGCAGCCCCGAAGTGCAAATACAGACCCAGCCCCAGGGCCGGCACCAGCACCGCCGCAAGCAGCGGCAGTGCCTTGCCCAGGTGGCCCTGGCGTGGCGCTTCGGCACCGTCGGTGTCGGCCAACAGTTCACGGGCGGCCTCGTCACGGCCCTTGGCCAACTGTTCGTTGTCGAGTACACCGGCTTCCTGCTGGGCAGCCAGCTCGGCCACACGCTCCTGGTACAGGGCGACGTTGAGGGCAGTGCGGTCTTCCTCCTGCTGCCGACGACGGCCACGCAGGATGGGGATCAGCAGAAAAGCCAGGGCCGCGAGCAACAGCAGGCCCGCGCTAAGCCAGAATTCAGTCATGGGTCTGTTCTTTATCCAGCAGTTTGGCGAGACGCTCGCGTTCTTCGGCGGACAGTTGCTCGCAGGCGTTTGCCACAGGATTTCGGCGACGACGCACGATCAGCGCCAATACCACGAAGCCGCCAGCCAAGAGGATCCCCGGGCCAAACCACAGCAACCAGGTCCGCCCGGTGAGCGCAGGTTTGTAGCGAACGAAATCACCGTAGCGATCGACCATGAAGTCGACGATCTGCTGGTTGCTCTTGCCTTCGCCGAGCATGCGGAAGATTTCCCGGCGCAAGTCGGCGGCGATCGGCGCGTTGGAGTCGGCGATGTCCTGGTTCTGGCACTTGGGGCAACGCAGTTCCTTGGTCAGTTGCTGGTAACGCTCACGTTCGGCGTCATCACGAAACTGATAGGTGTCGATGGCCGCCTTGGCCACGCCAGTCAGGCTCAATCCCAGTATGGCAGCAGCGAGCCAGCGCTTCATGGCTTGGCCTCATCGACCAGCCCTTGATACAGCGGCGCCAGTTGTTCGCGCCATACCGTAGCGTCGACCACACCCACGTGCTTGTAGCGGATGATGCCCTTGGCATCGATCAGGAAGGTTTCCGGCGCGCCATACACGCCCAGGTCCAGGCCCAGGCTGCCCTGCTCGTCACGGATGTTCAACTGGTAGGGGTTGTGGAAATCGGCCAGCCACTTCAGCGCCGAGGCGTTGTCGTCCTTGTAGTTGACACCGTGGATCACCACGCCCTGTTCGGCCAACTGGTTCAGGTAGGGGTGCTCGACCTTGCACGATGGGCACCAGGTCGCCCAGACGTTGACCAGCGCCGGGCGCCCCTGCAGGTCCGCCGGGGTCAGCGTACGATCCCCCTGTACCGACGCCAGGGTGAATGCCGGGAAGGGCTTGCCGATCATCGCCGAAGGCAGTTCGTCGGGCTTGAGGAACAGCCCCTTGTAGAGAAAGACCGCCACCAGCAAGAACACCGCCAGTGGCACTACCATGATCCAACGCTTCATGCAGTCGCTCCAGACATGCCCAGGACATCACGTACCCGGGCCTTGACCTTGACGCGATAGCGTCGGTCGAGAGCCGCCAGAAAACCACCCAGTGCGGTCAGCAGACCACCCAGCCAGATCCAGCGGACATAAGGCTTGATATGCACCCGCACCGCCCAGGCCCCGTTGTCCAAGGGCTCGCCGAGGGCGACATACAAATCGCGGGTGAAGCCGGCATCGATACCAGCCTCGGTCATCATCGACTGCTGCACCGTATAGAGGCGCTTCTCCGGGTGCAGCACGGTCACTTCGCGGCCATCACGGCTGACCCGGACCGTGCCCTTGTCGGAGATGAAGTTCGGCCCTTCAAAGTGCTTGGCCCCCTCGAACAGGAAGTGATAGCCGCCCAGCTCCACGCTTTCACCTGGGGCCATGCGCAAGTCGCGCTCGGCGCTGTTGCTGCTCGCCAGCACCACGCCCAGGGCGCATACCGCCAGGCCCAGGTGCGCCAGCTGCATGCCCCAGTAGCTGCGCGACAGCCCGCGCAGGCCTTTGGCCAAGCCCTTGTGGCGGGTCTTGTCGAGGATGTCGCGCACACCGGCGAGCACCACCCAGGCGGCCAGGGCGAAGGCGCTCAGGGCAGGCCATTCGAAATCGTCGACGATCAACCCCGCGATCGGCGCCAGGATGGCGCTGCCGATCAGCACCGGGGTCATCATGCCCATCAGCCACTTGCCAGGGGTGTCTTTCCAGCGCACCACCACACCGATGCCCAGCACCACCATCAGCAACGCCATCAGCGGCAGGAACAACGCATCGAAGTACGGCGGGCCGACCGATAGCTTGGCCCCGGTCAAGGCATCGAGCACCAGCGGGTAGAGGGTACCGAGCAGAATCATCGATGCGGCCACCACCAACACCAGGTTGTTGGCCAGCAGCAGCGTTTCCCGCGACCACAGGGCAAAGCCCACCTGGCTCTTGACCACAGGCGCTCGAAACGCGAACAGGGCCAGTGACCCTCCGACCACGAAGAGCAGGAAGATGAGAATGAACACACCGCGCGAAGGGTCGGCAGCAAAGGCATGCACCGAGGTCAACACCCCGGAGCGCACCAGGAAGGTACCCAGCAGGCTGAGCGAGAACGCGGCGATGGCCAGCAGTACCGTCCAGCTCTTGAACACCCCGCGCTTTTCCGTGACGGCCAGCGAGTGGATCAATGCCGTGCCCACCAGCCAGGGCATGAACGAGGCGTTTTCCACCGGATCCCAGAACCACCAGCCGCCCCAGCCCAGTTCGTAGTAGGCCCACCAGGAACCCAGGGTGATCCCCACGCCGAGGAAGGCCCAGGCGACGATGGTCCAAGGCCGCGACCAGCGCGCCCAGGCCGCGTCCAGACGCCCGCCGAGCAGTGCAGCAATGGCGAAAGCGAACGCCACCGAGAAGCCCACGTAGCCCATGTACAGCATCGGCGGGTGAACGATCAGGCCAAAGTCCTGCAACAACGGGTTGAGGTCGCGTCCATCAGTGGGCACCTGCGGCAGCAGGCGCTCGAAGGGGTTGGAGGTGACGATCAGGAACGACAGGAACCCCACGCTGATCATGCCCATCACCGCCAGCACGCGGGCCAGCATCACCTGTGGCAACTGGCGTGAGAACACCGAGACGGCGAAGGTCCAGCCACCGAGAATCAACGCCCAGAGCAGCAGCGAGCCTTCGTGGGCACCCCAGACCGCACTGAACTTGTAGTACCAGGGCAAGGCGCTGTTGGAGTTGCTGGCCACGTAGGCAACCGAGAAGTTGTCGGTCATGAAGGCATGGGTCAGGCAGGCAAAGGCGAACGCCAGGAAAGCGAACTGCCCCCAGGCCGCAGGCCGCGCCAGGCTCATCCACAGACTGTCGCCGCGCCAGGCACCGAGCAGCGGCACGCTGGCCTGGACCGCGGCGAAGCAGATCGCCAGGATCATCGACAGTTGCCCCAGCTCCGGGATCACCAATGCCGCGTTCATGGCTTAGGCTCCGCACTGGTCGCGGCCTGGCCGCTTTCCTTCAGGGCCTTGGTGACCTCTGGCGGCATGTATTTCTCATCGTGTTTGGCCAGCACCTCGTCGGCCACCACCACACCGTCGGCGTTGAGTTTGCCCAAGGCGACGATGCCCTGCCCCTCACGGAACAGATCTGGCAGGATGCCGCGATAGGTGATCGGCACCGACTTGTTGAAGTCGGTGACCACGAAGCGCACATCCAGCGAATCGGAGGAGCGCTGCACCGAGCCTTTCTCGACCATGCCGCCAGCGCGAATGCGCGTATCCAGCGGCGCCTCGCCGTTGGCGATCTGGGTTGGGGTATAGAACAGGTTGATGTTCTGCTGCAGGGCGCTCAGCGCAAAGCCCACGGCGATGGCGACACCGACCAGCAGGCCCAGGATGAGGAACAGGCGTTTCTTGCGCTGAGGATTCACTGGTTGTTCTCCCGGCGCAGACGACGCGCCTCTTCTTGCAGGTAGCGGCGCCGGGCCATCAGCGGTGCGGCGACATTGAGCGCCAGCACCGCCAGGCAGATGCCGTAAGCCGACCAGACGTACAGGCCATGGTGCCCCATGGCCAGAAAATCATTGAAGGAAGCGAAGCTCATCGCGCGGCCCTCCGCCCCAGGCTGTTCAACACTTCCTCCCTGACCCAACTGGCGCGCGCCTCGCGCTTGAGCACTTCAAGGCGCATGCGCAGCAACAGTACCGCGCCGAAGAAACAGTAGAAACCCAATGCCGTGAGCAGCAGCGGCAACCACATTTCCGAAGGCATGGCCGGCTTCTCGGTCAGGGTGAAGGTGGCGCCCTGGTGCAAGGTATTCCACCACTCCACCGAGTACTTGATGATCGGGATGTTCACCACGCCGACGATCGCCAGGACCGCGCAGGCCTTGGCCGCGCTGTCGCGATTGCTGATCGCCTGGCCCAGGGCGATGATGCCGAAGTACAGGAACAGCAGGATGAGCATGGACGTCAGCCGAGCGTCCCAGACCCACCAGCTGCCCCAGGTCGGCTTGCCCCAGATCGCCCCAGTGACCAGCGCCACGGCGGTCATCCAGGCACCGATGGGCGCCGCGCACTGCACGGCCACATCAGCCAGTTTCATCTTCCACACCAACCCCACCACGCCAGCCACCGCCAGCAGCACATAGCAGGACTGGGCCAACATCGCGGCCGGGACGTGGATGTAGATGATCCGGAAGCTGTTGCCCTGCTGGTAATCCTGCGGGGCGAAGGCCAGGCCCCAGGTGATGCCGACCAACAGCAGGAGAATGGCGCACCCGCTCAGCCAGGGCAGCATGCGGCCACTGATGGCATAGAACCATTTGGGGGAACCCAGCTTGTGGAACCACGTCCAGCTTATCTTCATCAAGGTACATCCACGGTATTTGCCGGGCTTGGGAGCCCGGGACTCGTTATTCGCCGACGCTGATCTTCAGGCCGGCCGCTATCGCAAAAGGTGCCAGTGTCACCGCCAGGGCCGTCAGGCTGGCCAGCCAGAGCAGGTGTCCGGTCGCCGGCATATTCTGCAACGCCGCCTGCAAGGCGCCACTGCCCAGGATCAATACCGGGATATACAGCGGCAGGATCAGCAGCGCCAACAGCAGGCCGCCCCGCTTGAGGCCGACGGTCAACGCCGCGCCCACCGCGCCCAGCAGGCTCAGCACCGGGGTTCCCAGCAGCAGTGAGCCCAGCAGCACCGGCAGGCAAGCGGCCGGCAGTCCCAGCATCAAGGCAAGCAATGGCGCCAACAATACCAGTGCCAGGCCGGAAAAGATCCAGTGTGCCAGCACCTTGGCCAACACCAGCATTGCCAGCGGATGCGGCGACAGCACCCACTGCTCCAGCGAGCCATCCTCGAAGTCGCTGCGGAACAGGCCATCCAGCGACAGCAACACCGCCAGCAATGCCGCGACCCAGACCAAGCCTGGCGACAAGGTTTGCAACAATTGTGTCTCAGGACCGACCGCCAGTGGGAACAAGGCGACGACTATCGCAAAGAACACCAACGGGTTGGCCAGCTCCGCCGGGCGGCGGCACAACAGACGCGCCTCGCGGCGCAGCAACAGGATGAATACGCTCATGCCGCCCACTGCCCCAAGTTCAGTTCTCGATAACCCGATGGCTTGCGCTCGAGGTTGTGATGGGTGGTCAGCACCACAGTGCCACCCTGCTCGCAATGGGCCGCCAGGTGGGCCTCCAGTTGGGCCACGCCTTGCTTGTCCAGGGCAGTGAAAGGTTCGTCGAGAATCCACAGCGGGGGGCTGTCCAGATACAGGCGCGCCAAGGCCACGCGGCGCTGCTGGCCGGCCGACAGGGTATGGCAGGGCACATCCTCGAACCCACGCAGGCCCACGGCTTCCAACGCCTGCCAAATGGCCTCGGCACTCGCCGGCTGATGCAGGGCGCACAGCCAGGCGAGGTTCTCTTCGGCGGTGAGCAGGTCCTTGATCCCGGCGGCGTGGCCAATCCAGAGCAGGATGCTGGCCAGGGCATGACGCTGCTCGACCAACGGTTGGCCATTGAGCAGGATCTGACCCGCGGTAGGCTGCATCAGCCCCGCCAGCAAACGCAACAGGCTCGTCTTACCGCTGCCATTTGGGCCACTGATCTGCAGCATGTCACCGGGCCGCAACTGGAAATCCAGATGCTCGAAGAGCAATCGCCAGTCGCGCTCGCAGGCCAGGCCCGCGGCTTGGAGATGAAGGGTCACGGTTTCGCCTTATCAATGTTGGGCTCAGCGCTGCGCAGCCATAGACCGCGCGAACCCTCGCTGAACCCCAGTGTCTCAAGTCGCCCCGGCCACTGCCGTTATAGTGGCAGTGGTGGACGGCGGGCATTATTACATGCGACGTCTCGCTGCCAAGAGGGCGGGTCCGACAGGTTGTATACAATCATGACTGAAATCAATAGTCTCAGCGCACAAACCGCGTTAAGCCTCCAGGCGGGCAAGGCGGCGGTTACCGGCGAGCTGCTGCGCCTGTTGCAGCCGCAACCGGGCCTGATGGCACCGGGCGAGACCGCCCGGGCTGAGGTGTTGTCCCTGCGCCAGGTGGGACTGGACTTTCAACTGCTGCTGCGCCTGACCCAGGCCAACGGCAACCAGACCCAGCTGCAGGCCAGCACCAGCCAGCCGCTGCCCCCGGGCAGCCAGGTGACCGTCACCCAGACCGACAGCAACCGCCTGGGCATCCTGGTGCAACAGGTCAACGCCAACAACATCGCGACCCTCACCCAGCTCGACACCGCGAAGGTTCCCGTCGGGACCCTGCTGCAAGGTAAAGTCCTGACCAGCCAGTTGTTGCCGCAAAACCCCGGCGAGGTTGCCAGCTTCCGCTCACTGGTCAGCCTGCTCAACAGCGCCCAGGCCGGTGCCACCCTGACCATCGACAGCCCCCGCCCACTGGCGGTGGGCAGCCTGCTCAGCGCGCTGGTGCAGGGCGACCAGTCGTTGCGCTTCGTGCCTTTGAGCGGCCGTCAGGACCAACTGGCGATAGCCCAACAGCTGGGCACCCAGCAGAGCCGCCAGGCCTCGTTATCGGGTCTGCTCAATGCACTGCAGCAGATCACCCGCGACCCCGGCGCCAATGCCGAACTCAAGACCAGTGCCGAACGCCTGCTGGCCAGCCTGCCCGAGGCCCGCCAGCTCAGCGACGCCAAGACCCTCGCCCAGGCCCTGAACAACAGCGGCGCGTTCCTGGAGGCCAAGCTGCTCGGCGGTGCCAGCGCAGGTCTGGTACCGGACCTCAAGGCGCAGTTGGTCCGGCTGGTGGCCCAAGCGTTTCCCGACCTGCCCAGCAGCGCGCTGAGCAGCCCTGCCACCGCCGCCACCCTGGCCCAGGCGTTTCCGGCCATGGCCCGCGGCGCCCTGGGGATGCTCGACAGGAACAGCCCCCGCCCCCAACCCGGCACCTTCCCCCTGCCCTCGCGCCTGCTCCAGAGCCTGGAAGCCGAAGGCGATCTGCAGCAGTTGCTACGCCTGGCCGCCGCCGCCATCTCACGCCTGCAAAGCCACCAGTTGGCCAGCCTGCAGCAGACCGGCGTCACAGAGAACGGCAACCTGCAGACCACCTGGCAGACCGAGATCCCCATCCGCCATGGCCAGGAATTCGTGCCGTTGCAGGTCAAGCTGCAGCAGGAGCAGACGCCGGAGCAACACGCCGATGCGCAGCGCAGCCAGCGCGACCCACTGGAGTCGCTGTGGCGCATCGAGCTGGCCTTCGATCTGCCCCCCTTGGGCCCGCTGCAGGTCCAGGCGCAATTGAGCCAGGGGCGGTTGTCTGGCCACCTGTGGGCCGAACAGCAACAGACGGCGCAACTGATCGAACGCCAATTGGGTACGCTGCGCGAGCGCTTGGTGGCTCGTGGCCTGGATGTGGGCGAACTGGAGTGTCACCCCGGCGTCCCGCCCCAGGGGCCACGTACACGCCTGGAACAACGTTGGGTGGATGAAAACGCATGACCGACAAGCAACCGCGCCAAGCCATCGCCCTGACCTACGACGGCCAGCAGGCCCCTACCCTCAGCGCCAAGGGTGACGATGAGCTGGCCGAAGCCATCCTCGCCATCGCCCGCGAGCATGAAGTGCCGATCTATGAGAACGCCGAACTGGTCCGCCTGCTGGCGCGACTGGAACTGGGCGAGCAGATCCCCGAAGCGCTGTACCTGACCATTGCCGAGATCATCGCCTTCGCCTGGCAACTACGCGGCAAAGTGCCGGTCGGCTTTGACGATGAGCCCACCGCCGAGCGCGACATCACCCCAATGCTCCTGCGCCTGCCGGCCTCACCTGATGTAACTAAGTAGCGCTGGTACGCCCGCGAGACAAGGCATCGTGGCCCACTCCTCCATGTATTGGGTAATCCACGATGAATCCGCTACCTGTCAACGACGCGGGCGTGCAATACGTTCGCGACCACCTGAGCCACTTTCCCCGCCCTGATCGCGCCGCCGCCGAGGCGATCCGCCAATGGGCGCAAGGCCGCGGGCTGTCCCTGGACCCGGACCACTGCGACGTGGTGGTCCTGCACCACCAGTGGCGGCCGGGGACAGGCCGTGTCGCCGTCGTCGCGCAGAAAATGACACTGACCCAGGCCGTACTGTCGAACTGGCAGGGCGAATCGGCCAATGACCTGATCGGGAGCGCCTTCGGTGCGCCCTGGGCCGGCGCCTTCCCCGATACCGACCGCCTCACGCTGGTCGGGCAACTGGATGCGGACAAGCGCCATGGCATCTACAACGGGCTGTTCCAGCAGACCACACCGCAAAAGTACACCCAGTCCACCCACATCCAGCTGCCTGCCGAGGACTTCCAGTACTTCATCGAACACCTGGATTTCCATGCCGCCTACCGGGCGATGCTGGATGACTACTGGGCCTCGCACCAGCACAGCCACCGCCTGTCGACGAAGATCGCGTTCATCGCCGCCTGCAACAAACAGGTGGTCGAAGGCAGTCTGTCCGATGCCGCGCGTCGACTCGTATGGCGCACCGCCGGGCTGGAGCATGCCTCCCAAATGCCACGGATACGAATGCTGAACGTCTATGGCTACGTATCGACCGACCTGCCCTACCTTCAGGACACCTCCAGCGGCCTGACGGTGCTGTACATCCCAGGCAACAGCTCGCCCCTGCGAGAGTTCGCCAACGAAGGCCTGATGCAGGACTGGTTTGCCGAGCAGTGCCGGGACGCAGCCAAACGCCAGGCATTCAGGCAGTTCTTCGCCCTCGCCGATACCCCCGACGGCCTCAGCTACAGCGGCCTGGACACCGCGCTCGCAGGCCTTGGCGACTATCCCGCGCGCCACAGCCTAGACCCTGATCGCCCCGGTTTTACCCGCAGCGGCCATTGGCCTCCTCGTGAATACATCAACTATCGGGCAGACCATTACAGCCCGGCACTGCAGGAAGACCTGTTCGCTGCCCTGACCGAATGCCAACGGCAACGCAGTTATGACGATGCCGATTTCATCATCACCAGTGACGACGAAGTGAACAAAAGCCGCTGGCGCGACTACCTGGCGTCGGCCTTGAACCTGCTGCTGCCCCTGACGTTCGTCTTTCCAAGCCTGGCACCCGTGCTCGCAGCCGGCGGCATCGCCCAGTTCGGCCTTGGCCTGGACCAACTGCTCAATGCCCGCACCCAGAAGCAGAAGGCCCAAGGCGCCGCAGATGTGGTCTACGGCCTGTTCAATGCCCTGCCCCTGGCGACCCGCGCCCTCACCAAGGGCGCAGCCGTGTTTCGCGCATTGAGTGACGATTTCATCGCGCCAGACGTTATCAGCGGACGATGGGGCTACCCCCTGAGCCCGGTCAGCCCGCCACACCTGCCCGCGCCGGACATCGCCCCTTACTTCCATGCCCCAGAGCCCATCGCGCCCTTGGCCGACGGTGACCCGGCAATCAGTGCCTTGGTCACCCGAACCCCCAGGTACAACGGCGACTTCGACCAGTTGAGCGCGCGCATCGACGGCGTCAGGACGGATATGGCCTACGACTTGGAGCGCGACGTTTTCATCAAGCTGGAACATAACGACATCACCCCTACCGGCTATGTCGCACGCGCCGGCAGCCAAGACCTGGTGCCGGTCGCAAGGGGACGGGAAGCTACCGACAGCATGCGCACGGCCAGCCTGCGAGCCCTGGGCATCGACCTGCCACTGCCGATCGAACTGCCGGCCATCCCAGACGCGGATGCCGCTCCCATTCCCAAGCAGGTGTCCTGCCTCTGGGTCGGCGACAAGGTCATCGACCCCAGGCTGATGGCCAACCTCGCCAGCAATGCCAAGCGCCTGCGCGACAGCCAGTACACCCTGCGCCTGTACCTGTCGAATGCGACCCCGGCTGTGTATGCCGAAAACCAGACGCTGCTCGCCCAACTTGCACCAGACCTAAACGTGCTTCCCCTGGAGGAGCAAGCGTTCTTCCGCTCGTTTCGCCAGGGCAGTTACCACGCCCAGTACCAGGCCGCCCTGGACGGCAATGGCGGCGTTGCACGCAACTACGCATCGGCGTGCGACGTGTTGCGCTACCCGATGCTGTACCAGGAGGGCGGGTTGTACATGGATGTGGACGACTACCTGCTGGCACCGGGCGAGTATCCCCGCGTGGTCAACGGCAAACCGACAGGCAACCCGGGCGAAGCGATCGACACGCTAGCGCTCGTCACCACTGGCGACGGCCTGCTGCTCGCCCCGCCCATGGCCAACGAAAAGATGAGCATGTACTGCCTGTACAACTCCAGCCTGATCGGCAGCCACCCCGGCAACCCGACCTTGCTGGCGATCTCCGAGGAGATGCGTGCGCGATACCTGGCAGAGCCGGACTTCTATGACCACAGGCCTACCCTGGCCGAAGACCCCGCGGGCTTCTACCGTTATGCCGCGCGCCTGAGCCACATGACCGGACCGGCGCTGCTCACCGACGTGGTCGATCAGCGGCTTGCGCCGCTGAAGACCCTGCGACAGGTCATGAAGCTTTATGGCATGCCGGTCGATGTAGGGCATTTCATCGACATGGGGGCCTACCGCAACGCGATACGCCAATGGCTGCCACTGAACCGCATGGCCAGAGTCGGCGGGTTCCATTCCTGGGCCAGGGACTGACAGCCCCTCCAGGCAACAAAAAAGCCCGCGCCAGGCGCGGGCTTTTCAGGGTATGGGTGCTTCACTCGCTGCGATGCAGCTTGCTCATCAGCTCCGCCTCGGCCTGGGTCAAACCACAGGTGCGGGTCAGCTCATCGATGCTGGCTCCCATTCCCACCAGCTTGGCCGCCTGGGTGAACGTCACGCTGTTGGGGTCGCGCTGCTCCAGTTGCTGGAGTTTTTCCGGCAATGGCGCGAGCACTGCGCGCAACTCATGGATCGCCTCGCCCATGCGCACGGTACCGTTCTGGTAGTCATCCAGGCGCTTGGCCAGGTCCTTGATGCGCTGGTCACGCAATGCATCGCCCTGGGCCTGCTGGGCCGCCAGCTCTCGCTGGCGCTTGCTGTAGTTGAGGAAGAACCACAGGCTCAGCGCCCAGAGCAGCGCCAGGAAAACGACAGCAGCCTCGAAAATCAACTCAGATGTTCTCCAGCTCGGACCACTCTTCCTCGGTCATCATCTTGTCCAGCTCGACCAGGATCAGCAGCTCGCCGTTCTTGTTGCACACGCCCTGGATGAACTTGGCCGACTCTTCGTTGCCGACATTCGGCGCGGTCTCGATCTCGGACTGACGCAGGTAAACCACTTCAGCCACGCTGTCGACCAGAATACCGACCACTTGCTTGTCCGCTTCGATGATGACGATGCGGGTGTTGTCGGTGACTTCGGTCGGCATCAGCCCGAAACGCTGACGGGTGTCGATCACCGTGACCACGTTGCCGCGCAGGTTGATGATGCCCAGCACGTAGCTCGGCGCACCCGGCACTGGCGCAATCTCGGTATAGCGCAGGACTTCCTGCACCTGCATGACGTTGATGCCGTAGGACTCGTTGTCCAGGCGGAAGGTTACCCACTGCAGGATCGGATCTTCGGAACCTTGTGCAGACGACTTTTTCATTCCCCTACCCCTCAAAATCCGCCATTGGCGGTGTGCTCGCTTTGGCCACGGCAGTTGTGGCCTTCAGTCATTGGTGTTTGGCATGCAACTGCTTGACGGCGCCGCTGGCGATCAGCTCGGCCAGTTCAGCGACATCGAGCAAGGCGCACATGTGTTCGATCACCGTGCCGGCCAACCACGGGCGCTGGCCACGTTGGCTGCGCCACTTGATCTCGGCCGGGTCCAGGCGCAAGGAGCGGCTGACCTGATGCACCGCCAGCCCCCACTCATAGCCCTGAACGGAAATAACGTACTGCAGGCCCTGGCGGAAGTCGTCGCGGTAGCGGTCGGGCATGACCCAGCGCGCGGTATCCAGAACCTTGAGATTGCCCGCCTGGCAAGTGAGGATGCCCAGGAACCAGTCCGGCTGGCCGAACAGCGGCGTCAGTTCCTGGCCCGCCAGACTGTAGATCGAGCCCAGACAGACCAGCGGCACTGCCAGGGTCAGGCCCGCGACATCGAACAGCAGGCACTCGAAGGGCTCCGCTGCCCAGGCCGGGCGACCGTCCACCGTCGCCGGTGGCACAGGCGGGTTGGCGGCCGGCAGGTACACATCCACCAAAGGCGCCACCGGCTCGATCACCTGGGCCTCGGCCACTGGGGTTTCGGGCTCGACCACGGCGGCCACAGGCTCCGGCACCACCTCGACCGGCTTCAGGACCGTCGGCAACACCGCAACAACGCTCGGCTCAGCGAAAGGCCGTGCCGCAACCGGTGCCGGAGCAGCCTGACGCTCGGCGTCCCTGGCTTGTTCCTCACGCACGGCGGCGGCGAACTCATCGACGATCGCCTCTTCGACCGGTGCTTGCGGCGCATCGAACTCCTCGGTGGCCTCCTGCAACAGGCCATCGAGGTAGGACTGCAAGGCCATCTGCGGCCTGGTGGTGGTCTGCCGTGCTGGGTTCATCAGGCCACCTGCAATGCGGGTTTGTAGGTCAACAAATGCTTGAGCAACGCCCGGTAGGCGATCAGCCCCCGGCTCTTGCCATCGAACTGCGAAGGTGTGACCCCTGCCCGGCTGGCATCGCGCAGGCGTGTGTCGACCGGAATGTAGCCTTGCCAGACCTGCTCGCCATAGCTGTCACGCAAGACCTTGAGCGTGCCCAGGGACGCCTGGGTGCGCCGGTCGAACAAGGTCGGCACGATCTGGTAGGGCAACGCCTGGCGCCGCGAGCGGTTGACCATGGCCAGGGTACCGACCATGCGCTCCAGGCCTTTGACCGCCAGGAATTCGGTCTGCACCGGGATCACCAACTGCTGGCTCGCAGCCAGGGCGTTGACCATCAGCACACCCAGCAGCGGCGGGCTGTCGATCAGGGCGAAGTCGAAATCCTGCCACAGCTGCGCCAGACTCTTGGCGATCACCAGGCCCAGGCCACTCTGCCCCGGCGACTGGCGTTCGAGCACGGCCAATGCGGTGCTCGAAGGCAGCAGCGAGATACGCTCGTCGCTGGTGGGCAACAACAATTGCCCTGGCAGGCCTTCAGGCACCGTGCCCTTGTGCAGGAACAGGTCGTAGCAGCTGTGCTCCAAGGCATCAGGGTTGTGCCCGAAGTAGCTGGTCATCGAGCCGTGCGGGTCGAGGTCCACCACGACCACGCGCTTGCCCGCTTCGGCCAGCAACCCGGCCAAGGCGATGGTAGTGGTGGTCTTGCCGACGCCACCTTTTTGATTGGCTACTGCCCAGACTCTCATCGTGCGTTGCTTCCCCCCGCAATGGCCGCCTGCCCTGCCGGGAACGGTATGGATTCAGTGACGGACAATTGACGGGCTCAGCCCCCAACTGCCGGTGCAGGCGTTGTCGGTGCAGTTTGTGTGCCAGCCCGTCGCAAGGCCGCGTCCGGCGTGGCATTGGCGCTACCCGATCCGGTCAGGCTGCGGCGTACTTCCAGGTTGCGGGAAATCACCAGCACCACCCGACGGTTGCGGGCCCGGCCTTCGGCCGTCGCGTTGCTGGCCACCGGCTGGTATTCGCCATAGCCCACCGAGGCCATGCGCGCCGGGTTGACACCGTTCATCGCCAGCAGGCGGACGATGCTCGCCGCCCGGGCCGAAGACAGCTCCCAGTTGGTCGGGTACTGGGCAGTACGGATCGGCAAGTTGTCGGTGAATCCTTCGACATGCACCGGGTTGGCGTAAGGCTTGAGGATGTTGGCCACCTTCTCGATGATCGAGAACGCCGTGTCGCTGGGCATGGCATCGCCACTGCCGAACAGCAGCGAGGAGTTGAGTTCGATCTCGATCCACAGCTCATTGCCACGCACGGTCATCTGATCGGACTTGATCAGGTCGCCAAAAGCGTCGCGCACATCATCGCTGATCGTCTTCAGCGGGTCGGCATTGCTCTGGGCCAGGCCTGCGTCGGTCTGTTCGCTGTCTTTGATCAGCGGCTCGGCAGGCGTGACGCTGAGCGGGCGCTCATCGCCGATCGGGATGGGCTTCATGCTGCGCTCGGGGTCATTGAACACGCCGAGCAGGGCCTGGGAGATGACCTTGTACTTGCCCTCGTTGATCGAGGAAATCGAATACATGACCACGAAGAAGGCGAACAGCAAGGTGATGAAGTCGGCGTACGACACCAGCCAGCGTTCGTGGTTCTCGTGTTCCTCGGTGTGACGACGGCGAGCCATGGCTTACTCCATGAAGCCTTGCAGCTTCAGCTCGATCGAGCGTGGGTTCTCCCCTTCGGCGATCGACAGCAGGCCTTCGAGCAGCATTTCGCGGTAGCGCGACTGGCGCAGCGCGATGGCCTTGAGCTTGTTGGCGATCGGCAGCAGGATCAGGTTGGCGCTGGCCACGCCGTAGATGGTGGCAACGAAGGCCACGGCGATGCCATTGCCCAACTGCGACGGGTCGGCCAGGTTGCCCATCACATGAATCAAGCCCATGACCGCGCCGATGATGCCGATGGTCGGCGCATAGCCGCCCATGCTTTCGAACACCTTGGCCGCCTGGATGTCGCGACTTTCCTGGGTCAGGAAGTCGACCTCGAGGATACTGCGGATCGACTCGGGTTCCGCGCCATCTACCAGCAATTGCAGGCCCTTGCGCGCATAGGGATCGGGTTCGGCATCCGCCACCCCTTCAAGGCCCAGCAGGCCTTCCTTGCGCGCGGTCAGGCTCCAGTTGACGACTCGGTCGATACCGCCCGGCAGGTCAACGCGCGGCGGGAAGAAGATCCAGCGCAGGATCTGCAACGCCCGCTTGAACGCCGACAGCGGCGACTGCAGCAACGCTGCCGCCAGGGTACCGCCCAGCACGATCAAGGCCGCCGGGCCGTTGAGCAAGGCACCGACATGGCCGCCTTCCAGGAAGTTGCCGCCGACGATGGCGACGAACGCGAGGATCAGGCCAATCAGGCTCAAAACATCCATCAGACGCAGGCCTCGACCAGGTGCTTGCCGATCTCGTCCAGGCTGTACACCGCATCGGCCAGGTTGGCCTTGACGATGGCCATCGGCATGCCATAGATCACGCAGCTGGCTTCATCTTGGGCCCAGACGGTGCTGCCGCCTTGCTTGAGCAGGCGAGCACCTTCGCGACCATCGGCGCCCATGCCGGTGAGGACCACCGACAGCACCTTGTCGCCGTAGGATTTGGCAGCCGAACCGAAAGTGATGTCCACGCAGGGCTTGTAGTTCAGGCGCTCATCGCCCGGCAGGATCTTCACCGCGCCACGACCGTCGATCATCATCTGCTTGCCGCCAGGGGCCAGCAAAGCCAGGCCCGGGCGCAGCATGTCGCCATCCTCGGCTTCCTTGACACTGATCTTGCACAGCTTGTCCAGACGCTCGGCAAAGGCCTTGGTGAACGCCGCGGGCATGTGCTGGATCAGCACGATCGGCGCCGGGAAGCTGGCCGGCAGTTGCGTCAACACGCGCTGCAACGCCACCGGGCCGCCGGTGGACGTACCGATGGCCACCAGTTTGTAAGGCTTGCGCTTGGGTGCGGGGGAATGGCTGCTGACCGCAGAACGGGCCACGGGCGCGGCAGGAGCCGCAGTCCGTGCCGGTGCAGGGCTTGCGAAGCTGCTGGTCGGCGCATGGCTGGTGGGCGCAGGCGCCGGGCTGGCGGTGGCGTAACCGCCGAATCGGCGATTACTGCGCGAGATGGTGTGGACCTTCTCGCACAGCAACTGCCGCACTTTGTCCGGGTTGCGCGAGATGTCCTCGAAGTTCTTCGGCAGGTAGTCCACCGCGCCGGCATCGAGGGCGTCGAGAGTGACCCGGGCGCCCTCATGGGTCAGCGAGGAGAACATCAGCACCGGCGTCGGGCAGCGCTGCATGATGTGCCGCACCGCCGTGATGCCATCCATCATGGGCATTTCGTAGTCCATGGTGATGACATCCGGCTTGAGCGCGATTGCCTGGTCGATCGCTTCCTTGCCGTTGGTCGCGGTACCCACGACCTGGATAGTCGGGTCGGCCGAGAGAATTTCCGAGACGCGGCGGCGGAAGAAACCGGAATCATCCACCACCAGGACCTTGACTGCCATAAACACTCCATTAGGCGGCGCAACCGCCAAGGTGCGCCACCGAAATCAAATTCGCCGGGCGGCGTAACGCTTGAGCATGCTCGGCACGTCGAGGATCAACGCAATACGACCGTCGCCGGTGATGGTCGCGCCAGACATGCCCGGGGTGCCCTGGAGCATCTTGCCCAGCGGCTTGATCACCACCTCTTCCTGGCCCACCAACTGGTCGACCACGAAGCCAATACGCTGGGTGCCGACCGAAAGGATCACCACATGCCCTTCGCGCTGCTCCTCGTGCACCTGGTCCTGGACCAGCCAACGCTTGAGGTAGAACAGCGGCAGCGCCTTGTCGCGCACGATCACCACTTCCTGGCCGTCGACCACGTTGGTGCGTGACAGGTCCAGGTGGAAGATCTCGTTGACGTTGACCAGCGGGAAGGCGAACGCCTGGTTGCCCAGCATCACCATCAGGGTCGGCATGATCGCCAGGGTCAATGGCACCTTGATGACGATCTTCGAACCCTGGCCCTTGGCCGAGAAGATGTTGATCGAGCCGTTGAGCTGGGAAATCTTGGTCTTGACCACGTCCATGCCCACACCACGGCCGGACACGTCGGAGATCTCGGTCTTGGTGGAGAAGCCCGGGGCGAAGATCAGGTTGTAGCAGTCGGACTCGCTCAAGCGGTCGGCGGCATCCTTGTCCATCAGGCCCTTTTCGACAGCCTTGGCACGCAGGATGTTGGGGTCCATGCCTTTGCCGTCGTCGGAGATCGACAGCAAGATGTGATCGCCTTCCTGCTCAGCCGACAGCACCACGCGGCCGGTACGCGCCTTGCCAGTGCCTTCGCGCTCGTCAGGCATCTCGATGCCATGGTCGACGGCGTTGCGCACCAAGTGCACCAAGGGGTCGGCCAGAGCCTCGACGAGGTTCTTGTCCAGGTCGGTTTCCTCACCGACCAGCTCCAGGTTGATTTCCTTCTTGAGCTGGCGGGCCAGGTCGCGAACCAGGCGCGGGAAGCGGCCGAAGACTTTCTTGATCGGCTGCATGCGGGTCTTCATGACCGCGGTCTGCAAGTCGGCGGTGACCACGTCGAGGTTGGACACGGCCTTGGACATGGCCTCGTCACCGCTGTTCAGGCCCAGGCGTACCAGGCGGTTACGCACCAGCACCAGTTCGCCGACCATGTTCATGATCTCGTCCAGGCGCGCGGTATCGACCCGCACGGTGGTTTCCGCTTCGCTGGCCGTCGGTTTTTCGCCAGCTGGAGCCGCGGCGCGCGCGGGCGCGGCCGGCTTGGCCGCCGCAGGCTTGGCCACCGGTGCCGGTTCAGGCTTGGCGACAGGCTTGCTGTCGGCCTTGGCCATGGCAGAGGCGGTGGCAGCCACGGCCTCTGGCGCTACCACGGCCGCGTCACTGGAGAACTTGCCTTTGCCATGCAATTGATCCAGCAAGGCTTCGAACTCGTGCTCGGTGATGTCACCGCCATTGGCGCCCGCCTCGACCGGCGCTGGCGCTTGTGCCGTGGCGCCGGACAGCGCATCGGCGGCGAAGGTGCCCTTGCCGTGCAACTGGTCGAGCAACGCTTCGAATTCATCGTCGGTGATTTCATCGCTGGCCGGCGCCGCGACGCTGTCAGTCGGCATCGCAGCAGACGCCTGGCCAGAGAACTGCCCTTTGCCGTGCAACTGATCGAGCAGCGACTCGAACTCGGCATCGGTGATCTCGTCGCTGTCGCTGCCCGCGACCTCGCCTGTCACCTGCTCGGCGGCCTCGGCCTGGGCCTTTACCGCATCGAGCGAATCGAGCAGTTGTTCGAACTCGCTGTCGGTGATGTCGGGCTCCACAGCAGGCTCGGCTTCGACAACGGCCGGCGCTGGCGCGACAGGCGCTGGGGCTTCGGCACCGGCCGGCTCGGCCAGGCGCGACAGCGCAGCCAGCAGCTCGGGCGTGGCCGGGGTGATGTCGCTGCGCTCGCGGACCTGGCCAAACATGCTGTTGACCGTATCCAGTGCCTCGAGCACCACATCCATCAATTCCGCGTCGACCCGGCGCTCACCTTTGCGCAGGATGTCGAACACGTTCTCGGCGATATGGCAGCACTCCACCAGCTCATTGAGCTGAAGGAAGCCGGCGCCCCCTTTTACAGTGTGAAAACCGCGGAAGATCGCATTGAGCAGGTCCGCATCTTCAGGTCGGCTTTCCAGCTCGACCAGTTGCTCGGACAGTTGCTCGAGGATTTCGCCGGCCTCTACCAGGAAATCCTGGAGGATTTCTTCATCGGCGCCGAAGCTCATTGAACGTGCTCCCTAAAAACCCAGGCTGGACAGCAAATCGTCGACGTCGTCCTGACCGGACACGACATCTTCACGCTTATCGGCATGAATCTGCGGACCTTCACCCCGAGTCGGATGTTTTTCTTGATCTTTTTCAGCACGCAGCTGCTGGTGGTCATGTTCGATACCGGCAAAACGGTCGACCTGGCTGGCCATCAGCACGAGCTTGAGCAGATTGCTTTCGACTTCGGTGACCAGCGCGGTCACCCGTTTGATCACCTGGCCGGTGAGGTCTTGGTAGTCCTGGGCCAACAGGATGTCGTTGAGATGGCCGGCGACCTTGCGGTTCCCTTCGGCGCTTTGCGTCAGGAAACTGTCGACGCGCTTGACCAGGTCACGAAACTCCGGCGCTGCCACTTCGCGGCGCATGAAGCGCTGCCAGTCGGCGCTCAGGTTCTGGGCCTCGGTTTGCAGGTCGTTGAGCAGCGGCGTGCTCGCCTCCACCAGGTCCATGGTGCGGTTGGCCGCGCCTTCGGTCAGCTTGACCACATAGGACAAGCGCTCGGTGGCGTCGGTGATCTGCGACACTTCCTCGGCCTGCGGCATGCGCGGGTCGATCTGGAAGCTGACGATCGCACTGTGCAGCTCGCGGGTGAGCTTGCCGACTTCCTGGTACAGGCCACGGTCACGGGTCTGGTTCAGCTGATGGATCAGCTGCACCGCCTCGCCGAACCGGCCGTGCTCGAGGCTCTCGACCAGTTCCTGGGCATGTTTCTTCAGGGTCGACTCGAACTCCCCCAACGATGTGTTCATTTGCTCCATGGCGCCCCCTGACGTGACTCAGCCGTTGACGCGTTCGAAGATCTTCTCGATCTTCTCCTTGAGCACCTGGGCGGTGAAAGGCTTGACCACATAGCCGTTGACCCCGGCCTGGGCCGCTTCGATGATCTGGTCGCGCTTGGCTTCTGCGGTCACCATCAGCACCGGCATGCCCTTGAGGCGATCATGGGCACGGACCTTGCGCAGCAGGTCGATGCCAGACATGCCAGGCATGTTCCAGTCGGTCACGAGGAAGTCGTAGTGGCCGTTTTCCAGCATCGGCAACGCCGTGGTGCCGTCATCGGCCTCCTCGGTGTTGGTGAAGCCCAGGTCACGCAACAGGTTCTTGATGATCCGCCGCATCGTCGAAAAGTCGTCAACGATGAGGATTTTCATGTCTTTGTTCAATTAGACCTCCAAGCAGTCTTAAACGCGCCCGGCCCCCGGACGCGCATTCAATCAATTCGGTACAACATCCAACGACGGTGGCGAACCCTGGCTCAACGTGCCCGCCATTCCCCGAGACGGCTGCGCAGGCGCGCGGCGCACTGGCTGTGCAACTGGCTGACACGCGACTCGCTGACCCCAAGCACCTCACCGATTTCCTTGAGGTTCAGCTCCTCGTCGTAGTACAGCGCCAGCACCAGACGCTCACGCTCCGGCAAGTTGGCGATGGCCTCGGTCAACGCGGCCTGGAAGCGCTCGTCTTCCAGATCCCGCGAGGGTTCCAGCTGGCCACTGGCGCCATCCTCATGCAGCCCTTCGTGCTCGCCGTCCTGCAGGAGGTCGTCGAAGCTGAACAGGCGACTGCCCAGGGTGTCGTTCAGAATCCCGTAATAATCATCGAGACTCAATTGGAGTTCGGCAGCAACTTCATGATCTTTAGCGTCGCGACCGGTTCTGGCCTCCACGGCGCGTATCGCGTCGCTGACCATGCGGGTATTGCGGTGTACCGAGCGCGGTGCCCAATCCCCCTTGCGCACCTCGTCGAGCATGGCTCCGCGAATGCGGATGCCGGCATAGGTTTCGAAGCTCGCGCCCTTGCTGGCATCGTATTTATTGGCCACTTCCAGCAGGCCGATCATGCCCGCCTGGATCAGGTCCTCGACCTGCACGTTGGCCGGCAGGCGCGCCAGCAGGTGGTAGGCGATGCGCTTGACCAACGGGGCATAACGTTCGACCAGTTCGTACTGGGCATCGCGCGCCGCCCGGCTGTACATCTTGAAACCGCTCGCATTCATAGTACCGGTCCTGCGCTGGTAGGCTGCACCAGACGCTCGACGAAAAACTCCAGATGCCCGCGCGGGTTGGCAGGCAGCGGCCAGCTGTCGACCTTCTGCGCGATGGCCTTGAACGCCAGCGCACACTTGGATCGAGGGAAGGCCTCGTAGACCGCCCGCTGCTTCTGCACCGCCTTGCGCACACATTCGTCGTAAGGCACGGCACCGACGTATTGTAGGGCGACGTCCAGGAAGCGATCCGTGACCTTGGTCAACTTGGCAAACAGGTTGCGTCCTTCCTGCGGGCTCTGCGCCATGTTGGCCAGGACCCGGAAGCGGTTCATGCCGTAGTCGCGGTTGAGCAGCTTGATCAAGGCGTAGGCGTCGGTGATCGAGGTCGGCTCGTCGCAGACCACCAGCAGCACTTCCTGCGCGGCGCGCACGAAGCTCACCACCGAGTCCCCGATCCCCGCGGCGGTATCGATCACCAGCACATCGAGGTTGTCGCCGATCTCGCTGAAGGCCTGGATCAGCCCGGCATGCTGGGCCGGCGCCAAGTGCACCATGTTCTGGGTGCCGGAGGCGGCCGGCACGATGCGCACACCACCCGGCCCCTGCAGCAGCACATCGCGCAGCTCGCAGCGCCCTTCGATGACATCGGCCAGGGTACGCTTGGGCGAAAGCCCCAGCAGGACGTCGACGTTGGCCAGGCCCAGGTCGGCGTCCAGCAACATGACCCGGCGGCCGAGTTCGGCCAGCGCCAGGGACAGGTTCACTGAAACGTTGGTCTTGCCCACGCCACCTTTACCGCCGGTCACGGCGATCACCTGTACGGGATGCATGCTACCCATGTTTGTTCTTTACCTTGTCTCGGGGCCCAGGCCACATGAGGCGCCGAACCCGGCGCCCCTGATGTAGGTACTTTGCGCTGTCCATTCGTCAACCCGCACGCTTGCCTGGGTTGTGGTAGAGATCAGCGAACATGTCGGCCATCGCCTCTTCGCTGGGCTCGTCCTGCATCTGCACACTGACCGCACGGCTGACCAACTGATGTTTACGCGGCAATTGCAGGTCATCAGGAATGCGCGGCCCATCGGTCAGATAGGCCACGGGCAATTCGTGACTGATGGCAAGGCTCAGCACTTCACCGAGGCTGGCCGTTTCATCGAGTTTGGTCAGGATGCAGCCGGCCAGGCCACAACGCTTGTAGCTGTGGTAGGCGGCGGTCAGCACCTGTTTCTGGCTGGTGGTGGCCAGTACCAGGTAGTTCTTGGCGGCGATGCCGCGCCCGGCGAGGCTCTCCAGCTGCAGTCGCAGGGCCGGGTCGCTGGCCTGCAGGCCAGCGGTGTCGATCAACACCACGCGCTTGCGCAGCAGCGGATCGAGCGCCTGGGCCAGGGACTGGCCCGGGTCGACATAGGTCACCGGCACATTGAGGATGCGCCCCAACGTCTTGAGCTGCTCCTGGGCACCGATGCGGAAGCTGTCCATGCTCACCAGCGCCAGATGCTGGGCGCCGTACTTGAGCACATAGCGCGCCGCAAGCTTTGCCAAGGTGGTGGTCTTGCCCATGCCGGCCGGGCCGACCATGGCGATCACGCCGCCCTCTTCGATCGGCTCGATCTCCGGGACCTGGATCATTCGCGCCAGGTGGGCCAGGATCATGCGCCACGCGTGCCGAGGGTCTTCGATCTCGCCAGCGAGCTCCAGCGCTTCGCGGGCGATCGGGCCCGACAGGCCAATACGCTGCAAGCGACGCCACAGGTTGGCTTGCTGCGGTTTGTTGCCCTGCAGCTGGCTCCAGGCCAGGGAGCCGAGCTGGACTTCAAGCAACTCGCGCAGCCCCGACAGCTCCGAACGCATGGCATCGAACAAACGCGGATCGACTGGCGCTGGCGCAGTGGCAGCGACCGGCGCAGGCGCATCGACCTGCGGCTCGACCAATGGCTCGGAAGCGGTTAACGACAACCCGGCGAAGAGCTGGCGATTGCCAGTCTCGTCGCTTTCGTGGCGCGTGCTCAGTTCGGCTTGGGCAGTGGCGATACGCGTCTGGGTCTTGCGCAGCTCGTCCTCGAGCTCGATGTTCGGCACGCGTGGGGCCAGGGCGGACAGCTTGTAGTCCAGCGCGGCCGTCAACTCGACACCGCCGGCGATGCGCCGGTTGCCGATGATGGCGGCGTCGGAGCCAAGCTCATCCCGGACCAGCTTCATGGCCTGACGCATATCGGCGGCGAAAAAACGCTTAACTTGCATAACCCACTACCTCAGCCGTTGGGGCCCACGGTGGCAACGATGGTGACTTGCTTGTTGTCAGGTATTTCCTGATACGCCAGAACATGCAAATTCGGTACAGCCAGGCGGCCGAATCGCGACAGCATGGCGCGGATGGGGCCGGCGACCAGAAGAATGGCCGGCAGCCCTTGCATCTCCTGGCGCTGGGCCGCTTCGATCAGCGAACGCTGCAGCTTCTCGGCCATGCTCGGCTCCAGGAGAACACCGTCTTCCTGGCCTTGCCCGGCCCTTTGCAGACTATTGAGCAAAATCTGTTCCAACCTTGGCTCAAGGGTGATCACAGGCAGCTCGGACTCAACGCCGACAATGCTTTGCACGATGGCGCGACACAATCCGACGCGCACTGCCGCGACCAGCGCGGCGGTATCTTGACTCTTGCCAGCATTGTTGGCGATTGCCTCGGCGATGCTGCGGATATCCCGCACAGGTACCTGCTCGGCCAACAGCGCCTGCAGGACCTTGAGCAAGCCTGACAACGAAATGACGCCCGGCACCAGCTCCTCGGCAAGTTTAGGCGAACCTTTGGCCAATACCTGCAACAGTTGCTGGACCTCTTCATGGCCGATCAGTTCATGGCAATGCTTCTGCAGGATCTGGTTGAGGTGGGTGGCCACTACGGTGTTGGCATCGACCACGGTGTAGCCCAGCGACTGGGCCTGGGCGCGCTGGCCGACATCGATCCACACCGCCTCCAGGCCAAACGCCGGGTCGCGCGCAGCGATCCCGTTGAGCGTGCCGAAGACCTGGCCCGGGTTGATCGCCAGTTCCCGGTCCGGATAGATCTCGGCCTCGGCCAGGATCACCCCCATCAGGGTCAGACGGTAGGCGCTCGGCTGCAGATCCAGGTTGTCGCGGATATGCACCGTGGGCATGAGGAAGCCCAAGTCCTGGGACAGCTTCTTGCGCACCCCTTTGATCCGCGCAAGCAGTTGGCCACCCTGGTTGCGATCCACCAATGGAATGAGGCGGTAACCGACCTCCAGGCCGATCATGTCAATGGGCGTCACATCGTCCCAGCCCAGCTCCTTGGTCTCCAGAGCACGCTGTGGCGAAGGCAGCAGGTCCTGCTGGCGCTGCACTTCTTCCTGAGCCTTGAGCTTGGCCTGCTGCTGGCGTCGCCACACCAGATAGGCGCCACCCCCGGCCGCCGCACCAAGCCCCAGGAAGGCAACATGCGGCATGCCGGGAACCAAGCCCATGACGATCATCAGCGCAGCCGAAACGCCCAACGCCTTGGGCGAGTCGAACATCTGCCGGTTGATCAGCTTGCCCATGTCTTCGGCGCTGGAGGCTCGGGTCACCATGATCGCGGCGGCGGTGGACAGCAGCAGCGAGGGCAGCTGCGCCACCAAACCGTCACCGATGGTGAGCAAGGCGTAGACCTTGCCCGCCTCGCCGGCCGACATGCCGTGCTGCAGGATACCGATGAGCATGCCGCCAATGAGGTTGATGAACAGGATCAGCATGCCGGCGATGGCGTCACCGCGAACGAATTTACTGGCACCGTCCATCGAGCCGTAGAACTCGGCCTCCTGGGCGACTTCGGCGCGTCGGGCCTTGGCCTGGGTCTGGTCGATCAGGCCGGCGTTGAGGTCGGCGTCGATGGCCATCTGCTTTCCTGGCATCGCGTCGAGGGTGAAACGTGCGCTCACCTCGGAAATGCGCCCGGCACCCTTGGTGACCACGACAAAGTTGATGATCATCAGGATGGCGAACACCACCGCACCGACCACGTAGTTACCGCCGATCACCACCTCACCGAAGGCTTGGATCACTTTGCCCGCAGCGCCGTGACCCTCTTGGCCGTGGAGCATGACCACACGGGTGGAAGCCACGTTCAGGGCAAGGCGCAGCAACGTCGCCACGAGCAGGATGGTGGGAAACGCCGCGAAATCCAGCGGGCGCAGGGCATACACGCAGACCAGCAGGACGACGATCGACAGGGCGATGTTGAAGGTGAAGAAGACGTCGAGCAGGAACGGTGGGATCGGCAACATCATCATTGCCATCATCACCAGCAGCAACAGCGGCACGCCCAGGTTGCCCCGGCCGAGACCAGCCAGGTTGTTTCGGGCGCTGTTGATTAACTGAGTGCGATCCACCGCAAATCCTCTTCAAGCAAAAACTTTGACGCCTGAATGGGCGTTTGGCGCTGCCTTTGCAAGAAGCTTTCCAACTTTTGAGCGCGGTGTTTGAGTTGGGCTTTTTGAGGGGGCTTGTTGGATCGTGTGTATATCTGATGTGGGTGGTGACGCCACTGATGCTTTCCGCCTTTACGGCGGGTCACTTTGGTCTTGGCCAAAGTGACCGCCGTAAAGGCGCAAAGGTGACTAAGCGTCGATAAATCAAACGGATAAGCCCACAACCCGCAACACCAACACCAACACCAACACCAACACCAACACCAATACCAACACCAACACCAACCAATGCAACCCAAAGCGACTCACCGATCACGCCGTAAATCCGGCGGAATCGGCAAATCAGGCTTCAAAGGCTCCGGCGCCTTGCCCTTCCCCGCCCGGTACTGTCGGATCTGGAACACATAAGCCAGCACTTGCGCCACCGCCAGGTACAACCCTGCGGGAATCTCCTGCTCAAGCTCGGTGGAGTAGTAGATCGCCCGCGCCAACGCCGGCGACTCGAGAATCTGCACCCGATGCTCAACCCCGATCTCGCGAATCTTCAACGCGATGAAGTCCGTCCCCTTGGCCAGCAGCAACGGCGCCACGCCGCCCGATTCCGGGTCGTACTTGAGCGCCACGGCATAGTGCGTAGGGTTGGTGATGATTACATCGGCTTCCGGCACTGCAGCCATCATGCGCCGCTGCGAGGCTTCGCGCTGCAACTGACGGATCCGTTGTTTGACCTCAGGCTTACCTTCCGAATCCTTGTATTCGTCCTTCACTTCCTGCTTGGTCATCTTCAGCTTGTTGTGCGCTTGCCAAATCTGGAACGGCACATCCACTGCCGCGATCAGCAGCAAGCCAGCGGCCATCCACAGCGCGCTCCACCCCACCACCTGGACACTATGGATAATGGCTTGGTCAAGCGGCTCGTTGGCGATCGCCAACAACGCCTCACGATCATTGGAAAGCACTGCCAGCGCCACCAGCAGGATCACAAAGAACTTGGCCAGGGCCTTGAGCAGCTCGGTCAAGGCGTTGAGGGAAAACATGCGCTTGATACCCGCCAACGGGTTCATTCGGCTGAACTTGGGCTGCAGCAGGCTTGCGGAGAACAGGAAACCGCCCAAGGCGATTGGCCCGACGAAGGAAATCAGGAACAGCAGGATCAACACCGGCTGCACTGCCCAGATCGCCATCTTGCCCGAGATCAGCAGCAGGGTGCCCATGGCGCTCTCGTCCACCACCACCTCCCGCGAGAGGCTGAAATTCATGCGCATCAGGTCCATCAGGGTCTCGGCCAGGTACCCCCCGAACGCCAGCAGGCTGCCCGCCCCGGCAAGGGTCACCACCACGGTGTTGAGCTCCTTGGACCGGGCCACCTCACCTTTTTCACGCGCGGTGCGCCGACGTTTGTCGGTGGGTTCTTCTGTCTTGTCCTGACCGCTCTCGCTTTCAGCCATGCTCAGCGCGCCCTTGCCAGCTCACGCAGCCATTGCAGCGCTTCGCTGGCCAACAGCTGGTAATGGGAAAGAATGTCAGCCAGCGTGATCCAGAAAATGACCAGCCCCAGCACTAAGGTCAGCGGAAAGCCGATGGAAAAGATGTTCAGCTGTGGCGCGGCACGTGTCATCACGCCAAAGGCGATGTTGACCACCAGCAACGCAGTGATCGCCGGCAGTACCAGCAGCAGCCCGGCACCGAGCACCCAGCTCAACCGCCCCGCCATTTCCCAGAAGTGATTGACCATCAGGGCGCTCCCCACCGGCAAGGTAGTGAAACTTTCGGTGAGCACCTCGAACACCACCAGATGGCCATTCATCACCAGGAACAGCACGCTGACCAACATAGTCATGAACTGGCTGACCACCGCCACGTTGACACCGTTGGCGGGGTCCATCATGGAAGCGAAGGCCATACCCATCTGCACGGCAATCACCTGCCCGGCCACCACGAATGCCTGGAAGAGCATCTGCAACGCCAGACCGAACAAGGCACCGACAATGATCTGCTCACCACACAGCAGCACACCGCGCAGGCTTAACGGATCTATTTCAGGCAATGGCGGCAACCCTGGCACGATCACCACCGTGATCGCCAAGGCCGCATAGAGGCGAACTCGCGCAGGCAACATGCGCGTCCCGAAGATCGGCATGGTCATAAGCACCGCCGTCACCCTGAACAACGGCAGGATGAACGTGGCAACCCAGGTACCGATCTGCGTGTCGGTCAGCTCCAGCATCGCCGCGTCAACCGATCAGTTGCGGAATGCTGGTGTACAGACGGTTGAAATACTCCATGAAGCGCTGCAACAGCCAGGGCCCGATGACGATCAGGGTCACCAGCATCACCAGCAGGCGCGGCAGGAAGCTCAGGGTCTGTTCGTTGATTTGGGTAGCTGCCTGGAACATCGCCACCACCAGGCCAACCAGCAGGCTCGGCACCACCAGGATGGCGACCATCATGGAAGTCATCCAGAGCGCATCGCGGAATATGTCTACGGCAACTTCAGGTGTCATGCAGGACTCTCCATTGATGGCCTCAGACGCCACCGAAACTGCCGGCCAGGGTACCCATGATCAACGCCCAGCCATCGACCAGAACAAACAGCATGATCTTGAACGGCAGCGAGATGATCAGCGGTGACAGCATCATCATGCCCATGGCCATCAGCACACTGGCCACCACCATGTCGATGATCAGGAACGGGATGAAGATCATGAAGCCGATCTGGAAAGCGGTCTTGAGTTCAGAGGTGACGAATGCCGGCACCAGGATGGTCAATGGCGCCTGCTCAGGGCTGGCGATGTCGGTGCGTTTAGACAAGCGCATGAACAGGTCCAGATCGCTTTGCCGGGTCTGGGCCAGCATGAAATCCTTCAGCGGCCCCTGGGCCTTGTCGATGGCCTGCTGGGCGGTCATCTGCTCGTTCAGGTAGGGCTGGATGGCGTCCTGGTTCACCCGGTCGAACACCGGCGCCATGATGAACAACGTCAGGAACAACGCCATGCCGGTCAGCACCTGGTTCGAGGGCGTCTGCTGCAGCCCCAGGGCCTGGCGCAGGATGGAAAAGACAATGATGATGCGGGTGAAGCTGGTCATCAGGATGACGAACGCCGGAATGAAACTCAGCGCCGTCATGATCAGCAGGATCTGCAGGCTGACCGAATATTCCTGCTGGCCGTCCGCCCCGTTGGACAAGGTGATGGCAGGGATCGACAGCGGGTCGGCAGCCAGGGCCATCGGCGCAGCCAACAGCAGCGCCAGGGTCAACAATGAGCGCAGTGCGCCGGTCATCACTTCTTGTCCTTCTGATCCTTGCCCATCAGCTCGAGCAGCCGCTGGGCGAATTCCGGCGTAGCTGGGCGGGCACTGGCGGGCACCTCCACAGGCTCGGCCAGCACATGCAACGCCTCGATGTTGCCGGGCGAATGGCCGATGAGGATCTGCTCCTTGCCCACCTGCACCAGCAGCAGACGGTCACGCGGGCCGATCGTCCGACTGCCGACGATATCGATCACCTGCCCACCGCGAGGTGTCGCGCCCTGCATGCGGCGCAGCAACCAGGCAAGGGCGAAGATCAGGCCGACCACCAGCAGCAGGCCAAAGACCATCTGGGCCAGTTGCCCACCGAGGCTGCCCGGGGTAGCCGCAGCCGGCGCCGCCGCTTGAGTGGCGGCGATCACCGTCTCGCTGGCGAGCAACGCGCCAAAGGCCATCGCGGCCCGCATCGACCCCTTCACTCAGCGCAGCTTCTTGATACGTTCGCTGGGGCTGATCACATCGGTCAGGCGAATGCCGAACTTCTCGTTGACCACCACCACTTCGCCATGCGCGATCAGGGTGCCGTTGACCAGCACGTCCAGGGGCTCGCCTGCCAGGCGATCGAGCTCGATCACCGAGCCCTGGTTGAGCTGCAGCAGGTTGCGGATGCTGATTTCGGTGCTGCCCACTTCCATGGAGATGTTCACCGGAATATCCAGGATCACATCCAGGTTCGGCCCCTCGAGGCTGACGTTGTCATTGGGCTTGGGGGAGCTTGCGAACTCCTCCATCGGCAGGCGGCCAGCGCCCGAATTGCCGCTGTCGGCAGCCAGCAGCGCATCGATGTCGGCCTGACCGGCGTCACCGGTTTCCTGCAGGGCGGCAGCCCATTCATCGGCCAGAGCCTGTTCCTCCGGGGAGGTGATTTCGTTTTCGTTAGCCATGATGTCCTCGACAGGCATTCAATTCGGAAAGAGCGACCGGCACGCGGTCAGCGACGTTCGATCGGGTCGATGATCTGCAGCGACAAGGTGCCCTTGTGCGAACCCAGGCGCGCCTTGAACGACGGTACGCCGTTGGCGCGCAGCACTAGGTGCTCGGGGAGCTCGACGGGGATCACATCGCCCGGCTGCATGTGCAGGATGTCACGCAGCTTGAGCTGGCGACGGGCGACGGTGGCCGAGACCGGTACGCTGACATCCAGTACGTCTTCACGCAGCGCCTTGACCCAACGCTCGTCCTGGTCATCCAGGTCGGACTGGAAGCCGGCATCGAGCATTTCGCGCACTGGCTCGATCATCGAGTAGGGCATGGTCACGTGCAGGTCGCCGCCACCGCCATCCAGCTCGATATGGAACGTCGAGACCACCACCGCCTCGCTCGGACCGACGATGTTGGCCATGGCCGGGTTGACCTCGGAGTTTATGTACTCGAAGTTGACCGGCATGATCGCCTGCCAGGCCTCCTTGAGGTCGACAAAGCACTGGTCCAGAACCATGCGTACCACGCGCAGCTCGGTCGGTGTGAATTCACGACCTTCGATCTTGGCGTGACGGCCATCGCCACCGAAGAAGTTGTCCACCAGCTTGAACACCAACTTGGCGTCAAGGATGAACAACGAGGTGCCGCGCAACGGCTTGATCTTGACCAGGTTGAGGCTGGTGGGAACGTACAGCGAGTGCACGTACTCGCCGAACTTCATCACCTGCACGCCACCGACCGCCACGTCGGCGGAACGACGCAACAGGTTGAACATGCTGATGCGGGTATAGCGAGCGAAACGCTCGTTGATCATTTCCAGGGTCGGCATGCGTCCGCGGACGATCCGATCCTGACTGGTCAGGTCGTAGCTCTTGATGCCACCGGGTTCGGCGGCGCTTTCGGTTTGTACCAGACCATCATCGACGCCATGCAACAGGGCGTCGATCTCATCCTGGGACAGCAGGTCCTGCACGGCCATCTCGGGCTCCTACTGCAATACGAAATTGGTGAACAGCAACTGGTCCACGACCGGCTTGCCGACTTCTTTCTGTGCCACTTCCTGGACCACCGCGGTGGCCTTCTGGCGCAGCATCTCCTGGCCTACCGGGCTGCTGGCCAGGGTATCGAAGCCTTGCCCCGAGAACATCATGACCAGATTGTTGCGGATCACAGGCATGTGCACCTTGAGCGCCTCGAGGTCGGCCTGGTTGCGACCCTGCATGGTGATGCTCACCTGCATGTAGCGCTGGCGGCCGTTCTGGTTGAAGTTGACCACGAAAGCCGGCGCCAGCGGCTCGTAGATCGCCGCCGCCTTGACGTTGGCCTGGGCAGGGTCGACAGCCGGTGCCGACTCGCTTTTGTGCATGACGAACCAAGTGGCGCCCACCGACAGGCCAACGGCCAGCAGCAACGCCAGCACCAGCAGCAGGATCAGCTTGAGTTTGCCTTTAGTGGCGGGGTCTTTGACTGCTTCGCTCTTCGCCATGCCAATAATCCGTCGTCCATCGGGGTTTCAAAGAAGGATGACGTGGCTTGAGCAAGTGTTATGCCAAATTTGAGCCGACCGGGCGCAACCGGCAAGCGTTGGAGCTGGCGACAGCCTGCAGTGGGCTGCGCTGCAGCCCCTCAGGCGTAATAGTCGACGGCGCTGTCGCCGATCACCACCTGCTGCTCGACCGGCTGGGCGGCATCAGCCAATTCACCTTCGTTCTCGCCACCGGCCATAGCGCGCCGCGCCGCGACACCGGAAAGGTTCGAACCCTCCTGCTGGGCCTGCTGTTGCTGCTGGCCACGGGACTGGTCGGCGACATTGACATCAGGCTGTGCCAGCCCTTGCTGGGCGAACAGCTCGCGCAAGCGATGCACTTGGCTGTCCAGAGCGTCGCGCACCCCGGCGTGACCGCTGATGAAAGTCACTTGCGTGGACTGATCCGCCGCGACATTGACGCGGATGTCCAGACGCCCCAGCTCCGCAGGCTCAAGCTGGATGTCCGCGGACTTGAGGTTCTGGCTGGACAGGTACATGACGCGATTCACCAGCCCTTCAGCCCAGGCGTTCTGGTTCATCGGCAACGGCTGGTGCAGCGGGCTGGGCGGCACGGCATTGGCGGTCTTGGGCGTGGCAGCCTGGGTCAAGCTGGCAAGGCGATTGGCAAAATCATCGACACGCGTGTCGCTGCTGGCGCTCTTGGTGTCCTTCAAACCGTTGTCGAGCAGTTCGCTGAAGGCCTTGTCCCCCGGTTGGGAGGCATCGCCTTCGGCTTCGGGCTTGTCGATCAGGCTCGCCAAGGTATTGACGGCTACCTGCCCATCGTCGGGCTGGTTACTGTCAGTCTGGCTGGGGGATGTTGCGTGCGCGGAGGTCGTGCCCTTGGCCTGGGCACTTTGCTCCAGGGCCAGGCGCAAGGTCGGCAGGTTGGCCAGCGGATCGGCCGCTGGATCGAAATCCTCCACGGCCGGGGCCTGCTCCGGTGGCGTCTCGACAGGTGCGGCCTGGGGCTGCGCCGCGGCTTGGAGCACAGGGGCCACCGCCTCGGCCTGCGCTTGAATCAATTGCGCGCCAGGCTGGGCATCGGTGACCTGCCCGGCCACCAGACTGGCGTCGAGCACGCTCGAATCGCTGCTGTCACTGGCCTGGTCGGCCGCTGGCAAGGTTTTGCCGCCATCGGCAACTGTCTGCGTATCGGCAGGCTCGGCCTTGCCGTCGGCCGAGCGCTCGGATTTGTCCTTGGGCTTGACCTGGGCTGCCTTGTCATCGCGCCCCTGACGGGCCATGACCTGATCGAAACCACCACTCTGGGAGCCCGCCGCCTGCGGCTTTTCCGCCGCCTGAGCAGCCGCGCGCGACGGCTTGCTCACCACACTGGCTTGCAGCAAAGGATTGGATGCGACAGGCATTGAAAGGTCTCCGCGCTGAATAATCGTGAATCGTTCAGGCAAAGACAGGCAAAAGTCGCGCCAGGTTACGTCAACCTGAGCAAATACGCGCACGCTCGGCGCGATAGAAGCGCTGAACCTCGAGATACTCTTGGTCGATCCGGTTGATCAGGTCCTCGATGCCATATAACGGTTGCTGTCGCACACGCTCCTCCAACTGCCGGCACAGCTCGGCCAGGCACACCGCGCCCATGTTGCCGCTGCTGCCCTTGAAGCTGTGAGCGGCCAAGCCCAGCTCCTCGGCGCTCCGAGCCCCATGGAGCTGGTCGAGGCGACGCTCGGAGTCCTCCAGGAAGGTTTCGAGCAATTGCAGATACCCCTCCTCCATGACCTCTTGCAGGTCACTGAGAATCTTAGGGTCGATATGCATGTCAGCCACTTGTTCACTCCTTTGATCAAGTCCATGGGGCCTGCTTGCGCAGGGTCCGGCGCCAGCTGCTCACCAACAGAATACCACCCGCGCACAACGCCCGCCCTCGAGCCATTCGGCGCTTTGACTGAGGCTGCGCACCAGGTTCAGCCCTCGCCCGCTCAGCCCCTGATCCAGTGATTGGCCGGACAACACCTGCGCGACGTCGAAGCCGATGCCGCTGTCGCGTACGTCGATCTTCAGACGCCCGCCCCTGCCACAGGGTTCAACTTCCAGGTCGATTCGCACGAAACCGTCATTCTGACGCGCCAAACGCAGGTTACGCTCGCGGTAGTAGTCGGCAAACCCTTGGGCGTCGCGCTTGAGTCGCGAGTCCAGGCCAAGCACCCCATGCTCCAGGGCGTTGGCGTACAACTCACTCAGGACGGTATGCAACAGGCCACCGTTCGGGCGCAGGCCATGGATCTCCTGCAGCAGCTGTACTAGGTATGGCACGGGATTGAAACGTTTCAAGCTTTCGCCACGTAACTCGAAATGCAGCGACCACTGCAGTGGCCCCGACCGGCCGGCCTCGGCATCGGGCACGACGGCCGGAGCCTGCCACTGGGGCTCGACCATGCACACGTCACAAAGGCTGATATCGTCCCGGGGGCGCCCACCAAAGCGCTCCAACGCCTGCATCAGCTCCGGCAGCAACCGCGCCGGATCGCGGTTGGCGCGCAGCACCTGTTCAAGGCGCTGCACCCCGAACAACTGCTCTTGATCATCGCAGGTATCGACCACGCCATCGGAAAGCAGCAACAGCCGCTCGCCCACCGCCAGCGGCAGCACCTCGGTACTGTCATCGAACCGCTCTGGCGAGAGGATACCCAGCGGTAGGTGCCTCGATTGCAGCGTGGACAGCACCTTCCCTGATGCCGACAAACGGTAGCCATCCGGCATGCCGCCGTTCCAGATCTCCACCGTGCCGCGCTGATAGCTCAGATCGAGCATCAGGGCGCAACAGAACATGTCCACCGGCAGGATGTGCTTGAGCTTGGCGTTCATCTCCCGCAGCGTTTCGGCGACACCATGGCCCTTGGCAGCCATGCCATAGAACACCTCGGCCAAGGGCATGGCGCCAATCGCGGCGGGTAAGCCATGCCCGGTAAAGTCCCCCAGCAGCACATGCATGTTGCCGTTGGGGGTATAGGCCGCCAGCAGCAAGTCACCATTGAACAGTGCATAGGGAGACTGCAGGTAGCGGATGTTGGGTGCGCGCAGGCATCCGGCATGGGCCACCTTGTCGAACACCGCCTTGGCGACCCGCTGCTCGTTGAGCAGGTGGTGATGATGCCGGGCGATCTGGTCTCGCTGTTCGAGCACCGTGGCGTGCAACCTGCGCAGGCGGTCCATGGCGCGGATCTTGGCGCCGAGGATCACTGCACTGTAGGGCTTGGCCATGAAATCGTCACCGCCAGCCTCCAGACAGCGCACCAGGGCGTCCTGCTCATTGAGCGAGGTAAGGAAGATGATCGGCACCAGCGCCTCGCCCGCCAGCGCTTTGATTCGCCTCGCCGCCTCGAAACCGTCCATCACCGGCATCAGCGCGTCGAGCAACACCAGTTGCGGCCGCCGCTCGGCGAACAGCGCCACGGCCTGCTCGCCGTTTTCCGCGGTGAACACTTCATGGCCCTGGCGCCGAACGATCTGCGCCAGCAACAGCCGATCCGCCGCACCGTCCTCGGCAACCAGCACGCTCAGCGCCCGTTCGGCCAGCATGTCGACGCTCAACTGATATCGAACAGCTTTTCGAAATTGGAGATGGCGAGGATCTTACGCACGTCGGGGCTGGTGTTGATCACGCTGATGCAGGCGTCTTCGCCGCCTTCGTGGTCGCGCAGCAACAGCAGCATGCCCAATGCCGAGCTGTCCAGGTAAGTGGCGTCCTTGAGGTCCACGACCACCGAGTCCGGGCGGATGGGCTGTCGTTCGTAGGCATTACGAAATTCTTGATGCCTGCCGAAGTCGAAACGCCCCTTGACCGTGATCGTGAGTTTTTTCTCGTCTCGTGAAAAATCGGATTCGACAGCCATGCCAGCGATTCCTTCGATGATGATGGCGAATGCGATCCTAGAAGGTGTAGCAGCCGAGGGTGGGGATCGCAAGTCAGGTTTGCGCCCCCGACTAGCAGTACCGACTACCTAGAAACAGATTGGCCCCACGATAACGACAGTGAAGGCTACAGATGATCTTGACGCGGCAAACGCTGGGCGAGCTCATCGAGCAGCTTCTGCTCACGCTTGTCTTCCGCCCGCCGGGCTTCATCTAGATAGCGCTGGACAAGCTTGCGCAGCCCCTCGACCCGAGCATGGGCCTGCTGCCAGATGCCCCGGGCATTGTTGAGGTTGTTCTGGTGCCAGGCCAGGCTCTGGCGCTGCTGGGTCATCGCCGTTTCCAGCTGGCCAAGAAAACGCTGGTAGTTGACCAGCCAGCTGCCATTGACGCCCTGCCCGCCGCGGTTGATCCACTGCAACTGGTAGTCTTCGCGAAAACGCTCGAGTTCAGCCAGCTTGGCATGAGCCTGAGACAACTGCTGCTGGAAGTGCCCCAAGCGCTGGGCGGCCTTGCGCTCGGCCTCCTCGGCCATCTCCACGACCGGCGCCAGACGCGCGGCTCGACTGGGCAATGCCATGACCTATCACCCGCCCGCGGGCGCTGCGAAGATGGCGCCGAGCTGCTCGCGGCTCTGGGCCATGCCGACGTTTTCCTGAAGGCCCTGGCGCAGGAAGCCGACCAGGCTCGACTGCAAGGCGATGGCCTGGTCGGTCTCCGGGTCACCACCGGGCACATAGGCACCGACGCTGATCAGGTCGCGGCTCTGGGACAGGCGCGACCACAACTGCTTGAAGTGCTGGGCCTGGCGCAGGTGATCGGGGTCGACCACCTGCGGCATGACCCGGCTGATCGACGCCTCGATGTCGATGGCCGGGTAATGCCCTTCCTCGGCCAGACGCCGGGACAGCACGAAGTGGCCATCGAGCACGCCCCGCGCCGCATCGGCGATCGGGTCCTGCTGGTCGTCCCCCTCGGACAGCACCGTGTAGAACGCAGTGATCGATCCGCCACCCGGCTCGCCATTACCCGCACGTTCGACCAGCCTAGGCAGCTTGGCGAACACCGAAGGCGGATAGCCGCGGGTCGCCGGCGGCTCGCCGATGGCCAGGGCGATTTCCCGCTGAGCCTGGGCGAAACGGGTCAGCGAATCCATCAAGAGCAGAACGTTCTTGCCCTTGTCGCGGAAATATTCGGCGATACGTGTGCAGTACATCGCTGCACGCAGGCGCATCAGCGGCGCATCGTCGGCAGGCGATGCGACCACCACCGAGCGCTTGAGCCCTTCCTCGCCAAGGATGTGCTCGATGAACTCCTTCACCTCGCGCCCCCGCTCACCGATCAGCCCCACCACGATGATCTCGGCCTCGGTGAAGCGCGTCATCATGCCCAGCAACACCGACTTACCCACACCGGTACCGGCGAACAGGCCCAGGCGTTGTCCGCGGCCCACCGTGAGCAGGCCATTGATGCTGCGGATACCCACGTCCAGCGGCTCGTGGATCGGATCGCGGTTGAGTGGGTTGATGATCGGGCCATCCATCGGTACCCAGTCTTCAGCCTTCATCCCACCTTTGCCATCCAAGGCACGTCCGGCGCCATCGAGCACCCGCCCGAGCATGCTCATGCCCATGGGCAGGCGACCGCTGTCGTCCAACGGCACGACGCGTGCCCGAGGTGCGATGCCGGCGACGCTGCCCACCGGCATGAGGAAGACCTTGGTTCCGGAAAAGCCCATCACTTCGGCTTCGACCTGCACCGGGTGATGGCTGTCGTCGTTGATCACCAGGCAGCGGCTACCGACGGCGGTGCGCAGGCCTTCGGCCTCCAAGGTGAGGCCGACCATACGTAGCAGGCGCCCCTCGACCACCGGCTGGCCCGGCAATTTCACCGCCGCCGCATAACCGCCCAGGCGTTTACCGAAGCTGGTGCGCTCAAGACGCATCGCTAGGCTCCGGGGCGCTCGTCTCCAGCTCAAGGGCAAGGTCCGGCGCGGCCGGGTGCAGGGACTGGTCGTGCAGTTGGTCGAACAATTGCGCCAGTGCCTTCTCCAGGCGCGTTTCCATGGTGGCGTCGATGCGGCTGTGCAGCGTTTCGATCCGGCAACCGCCCGGCAGCAGCGACTCGTCCTCGAGCAGCTTCCAACGCTCCTCGTGGCGTTCGCGCAGCGCCTTGGCCAGCTCGAAATCCTGAGGATTCAGATGGATACGGATGTTCTCGGCGCCCATGGGCAACAGCTTGAGCGCCTCACGCAGCACATGGGTGATCTGGCTCGAATCGCTGTGTAGTTCGCGGCCGATCACCTGACGGGTCATGTGCGCCACCAGTTGCACCAGGCCACGCTCGATCTGGGTGTCCTGCTCGGCGATAGGTTCGAGCAGTTGGCCCATCAGTTGTTCGAGGCTGGCCAGCTTGGCCGCCAAGGCCACCTCGGCCTCCTGGCGTACCTTCAGCTGGGTGCTGTGGAAGCCTTCGCGCTCGCCGGTGGCGAAGCCTTCGTTGTAGGCCTCCTGACGGATCGCCTCGAGCTCTTCGAGGGTCAGCGGCTGGACTTCCTCCAGCGGCACTTCCTCGATTTCTTCCTCGACGATCTCAGGCTCTGGTTCGGGCTCCGGCTCAGGCTCGGGGTCGAAGCTGGGCAACGCCCAGACGTCGACGCCCTCGAGGTCGCGGGCGCGAATCAGGTCGCTGAGGTGTTCGTTGGTGGACATGCTGTCGGTACTCAAAAACCAGGTTCGGCCAGCGCATCCCCCGTGGGAGCGGGTTTACCCGCGAATGCGTCGGCAGGGACAACCTCGTTGCCTGGCCTGGCGCCTTCGCGGGCAAACCCGCGCCCACAAGGGGCGGCGCCAGTATCAGCAAACGGCTTAAATCATTTCCTCGGCACCTTTGCCGCCGAGCACGATCTCGCCGGCCTCGGCCATACGCCGTGCGATGGTGAGGATTTCCTTCTGCGCCGTCTCCACGTCGCTGACCCGCACCGGCCCTTTGGCCTCCAGGTCGTCGCGCAGCAGTTCCGAGGCACGCTTGGACATGTTGCGGAAGATCTTGTCCTTGACCTTCTCGTCGGCGCCCTTGAGCGAAACGACCAGCACGTCGGAAGACACTTCGCGCAGCAGCGCCTGGATGCCGCGATCGTCGACATCGGCCAGGTTGTTGAAGACGAACATCAAGTCTTCGATCTGCTCGGACAGGTCGCCGTCGATGTCGCGGATCGCATCCATCAACTGGCCTTCGACCGAACTGTCGAGGAAGTTCATGATGTCCGCGGCGCGCTTGATACCGCCCAGGGTGGTGCGCGCGGCATTGGAGTTGCCGGAGAACTGCTTCTCGAGGATCTGGTTCAGCTCCTTGAGCGCCGCCGGTTGCACGGTATTGAGCGACGAGACGCGCAGGATGATGTCCAGGCGCACCTTGTGATCGAAGTTGCTCAGCACCTCACCGGCCTGGTCGGGATCCAGGTAAGCCACCACGATCGCCTGGATCTGCGGGTGCTCATAGCGGATGACATCGGCCACGGCACGCGGCTCCATCCATTTGAGGCTGTCCAGGCCACTGGTGTTGCCGCCCAGCAGAATGCGGTCGATCAGGCCGTTGGCCTTGTCCTCGCCGAGCGCCTGGTTGAGCATCTTGCGGATATAGCCGTCGGAACCCACGCCTAGGCTGGTCTGGTCGCCGACGATCTCGACGAACTCGCTCATCACCTGCTCGACCTGCTCGCGATGGACGTTGCCCATCTGCGCCATGGCCACGCCGACCCGCTGCACTTCCTTGGGCCCCATGTGTCGCAGGACCTGGGCGGCATCGGTCTCGCCCAGGGAGAGCAGCAGGATCGCCGCTTTGTCGACGCGGCTCAGCTTGGCGGTAACGGCTCGGTTGTCACTCATCGGCGTTGATCCACTCTTTCACGACCTGGGCCACGCGGCCCGGGTCTTCGGCCACGAGGCCTTTGATTGCGTTCAACTGTGCTTCGTAGCCCTCGCTCGGGCTCGGCAACAGAATGCTTTGCGGGCCACCCAGGGTGACGCGGTCGTTGGCCAGTTCGCCATCCAGACCGATCATCCCGCCCAGCTCCATGTCGCTGTCGGTGGCAGCCTGCTTGCCGCCACCTGTGATGTTGTTGAGCACCGGACGCAGCACACCGAACACCAGCACCAGGATGAACACGACGCCCAGCACCTGCTTGACGATGTCCCAGAACCACGGCTGCGAGTAGAACGGGATGTCCGCCAGCTCCGTGCCACGATCAGCGGAGAACGGCACGTTGACCACGGTCACGCTGTCGCCACGACTGGCGTCGAAGCCCACTGCATCCTGGACCAGACGCGTGAAGCGCGCCAGATCCTCGGCGCCCCATGGGGCACGAGTGGTTTCGCCGGTGGCGGCGTCGATCTTGACCTGATCGTCCACGACCACGGCCACCGACAGGCGGGTCAGACGGCCCTGCTGCTGGCGGGTATGGCTGATGGAGCGGTCAAGCTCGAAGTTCTTGGTGGTCTGCTGACGCTTGTCGGCCGGGTATGGCGCAAGCATCGGCTGGCCAGTGGCCGGGTCCATGATCTGCTGGCCATTGGCGTCCACCAGTGGCTGCCCTGGCTGGATCGCACCGGCTGGCGGCGCCGAGGCGGTGGCATTCTCAGGCGCGGAGGCACCGGCTGGCGGCTGGTTGCTCAGGGCACCGGGCACACCTTGCGGGGACTGGCTGCTGGAGCGTTGCTCATTGACCGACTGCTCGCTGCGCAGCGCCGGCTGGTCGGGATTGAACTGCTCTGAGGTGGACTCGACCGCGCTGAAATCGACGTCGGCGGACACCTCGGCCTTGTAACGGTCATTGCCCAGCACCGGCTGCAGGATGTTGTGCACACGCTGGGTCAGCAGGCCTTCCATGCGGCGGCTGTAGTCGAACTGCTTGCCGGCCATGGTCAGCGCGGTGTCCTGCAACTGGTCGGAGAGCAGGTTGCCCTTCTGGTCGACCACGGTCACCTGGGATTTGTCCAATTCAGGCACGCTGGTGGCCACCAGGTTGACGATGGCCATGACCTGCCCAGCCTCCAGGGCACGCCCCGGATACAGCTCGACCAATACCGATGCGCTGGGCTTGCGCTCGTCACGCACGAACACCGAGCTCTTGGGAATGGCCAGGTGAACGCGGGCGGCCTTGACGTTGTTCAGGCTCGACACGGTGCGTGCCAGCTCACCTTCCAGGCCCCGGCGGTAGCGGGTGGCCTCCATGAACTGGCTGGTGCCCAGGCCCTGCTCTTTATCGAGAATCTCGAAACCGATGTTGCCGTCGCTCGGCGCCACGCCGGCGGCGGCCAGCTTCAGGCGCGCACGGGAGAGGTCGTCGGCCTTGACCAGCAGAGCGCCGGAGTTGGGTTCCACGCGATAGCCGATGTCCGCCGAGGCCAGGGTATCCATGACCTGCTTGGCATCCAGGCCCGCCAGGCTGCCGTACAGCGGCCGGTAGTCCGGCTGCTGCGACCAGAGCACCACGGCAAAGCCGATCGCCACGCTCGCGGCCAGCCCGACCAGCAGGCCAACCTGACGCAGCATGGGCATCTGCGAGATGTTTTCCAGGAACGACATACCGAACAGCGGCGGCTTGGGCGCTGGCGGACCACTCTTGGCGGGGGGATTGTCGACGACTGCTTCAGCCATGGCTCACTCTGTCCTCAAACCGGCATCTGCATGATGTCCTGGTACGCCTGGACCAGTTTGTTACGCACTTGGGTCAGGGCCTGGAACGACACGGAAGCCTTTTGCGAAGCGATCATCACGTCAGTCAGGTCAACGCCGCTCTTGCCGATCTCGAAGGCGTTGGACAGCTGGGTCGAGGCCTGCTGTACATCATTGACCTTGCCGATGGCCTGGCCGAGCATGTCGGCGAAGCTGCTCTGGCCTGGGGCCAGCTCAGGCGCGGCAGCGACCTTGGGCTGGGACATGGCTTCGGCCTGCATGGCCCGCATATCCAGCATCAGACGATTGAATTCAACACCTTGGGTCATGGACTTCTTCTCTCCGGCGGCCGCATTTTTTTGACGCTCATGCAGCGAATGGGCTGGAACTAGCAACAAGAGTGCCAGCCCTGCATGCGGCCATTAAAACTGGTTTCAGCCGTACAGGCTGGCTTCGACGTCAAACCCCGCATCGCGCATCTGCGCCAATTTGTAGCGCAGGGTCCGCGGGCTGATGCCCAAGCGCTCGGCGGCTTCCTTGCGGCGCCCACGCTCGGCGCGCAGGGTGTCGATGATCATCTGGAATTCATGGCGACGCATGTCATCGCCCAGCCCGCTGGATTCGACAGGCGTCTCGCTCACTGCCACTGGCGGCACCGACAACGCAATGGCGCCGTCCAGACAGAAATCCGCCGCTTCGATCACCCCGCCCTGCTGGAGGATCAAGGCGCGTTGCAAGGCGTTGTCCAGCTCACGCACGTTACCCGGCCACGGATGCCCCTGCAGGCAGGCACGCGCCTCGGCCGAAAGCCGCACCGGAGCATGCTTCATCTTGGCCACATGGCGCGCCAGCAGGCGCTCGGCCAGCGGCAGAATATCGGCGCTGCGCTCACGCAGGGGGCGCCAGGCGAGCGGGAAGACCGACAGCCGATAGTAGAGGTCTTCACGGAAGCGCCCAGCGGCGACCTCCTCGGCCAAGTCACGGTTGGTGGTCGCCAGCACGCGGATATCCAGGACGATCGGCTTGCGCCCACCCACCCGCTCCACCTCGCGCTCCTGCAGCACGCGCAGGAGCTTGGCCTGCAAGCCCAGGGGCATTTCGGAAATCTCGTCGAGCAACAAGGTGCCACCGTCGGCCTGCTCGAACTTGCCGGCTTGGGCGGCAATGGCACCTGTGAATGCGCCTTTTTCGTGGCCGAACAGCGTGGCTTCGAGCATGTTGTCGGGGATAGCCGCACAGTTGATCGCCACGAAAGGCTGCGCCGCTCGCGGCGACTGCTGATGAATGTAGCGCGCCAGCACCTCCTTGCCGGTCCCGGACTCGCCGGAGATCAGCACGGTCGAGTCGCTGCGCGCCACGCGCGCGGCCAGTTCCAACAATTGCCGGCTGGCCGGCTCGTTTGCCACCGGACCCTCTTCGTCCGCCCCGCCCACGCGTCCAGCAGCATGGCGCTCCACCAGGCTCAGCAGCGCCTTGGGCTCGAACGGCTTGACCAGGTAATCGACCGCGCCCTGGCGCATGGCCTGCACGGCACGCTCTACCGCAGCGTGGGCTGTCATCAGCAATACCGGCAATTGGGGATGCAGGCTACGCAGTTGCGCCAGCAACTGATGCCCATCCATGCCCGGCATGTTCACATCGCTGACCACCAGGCTGAAGGACTCACCGGCCACCGCCTCGAGCGCCTCCTCGCCACTGCCCACCGCACGATAGGCGAAACCGCCAATCTCCAGGGTATCGCCCAAGGCCTGGCGCAGGACACGATCGTCCTCGACCAGCAGCACCTTGATCGCCATCACACCTCTCCCATCGACTGCCCGCCGATCAGCGGCAACATCACATTCACGCACGTTCCCCGGCCGACCTTCGAGCGCAGCCGCACACTGCCCTGGTGCGCCCGTACCACGGCCTTGACCACCGCCAGCCCCAGGCCGGTGCCGGTGGACTTGGTGGTCAGGAAGGGCTCACCCAGACGCGTCAGCAGCTCGGCATCGATACCGCAGCCTGCATCGCTGATGCACAGGTGCAGGACTTGGTCGCGACGATACAGGTGCACCTTCAGGCGCGCCGGCCCGTTGCTGGCCTGCAAAGCGTTCTCGATCACATTGAGCAAGGCACCCACCAAGGTGTCGCGATTGCACAGCAATTCACCGAGATGACTGTCGCATTGCCAGCGCACACTATGGCCCTGCACATGCGGCTGGGCAGCCTGCTGCAAGGCCTGGAACAACGCCTTGGGGCTCACACGGTCGCCCAAGGGCAGCTCGCCTCGGGCGAATACCAGCATGTCGCGGACCTGATGCTCCAGCTCGTGCAGGCGCTCCTTGAGACTGCCAGCGAAGCGCTGGCGGGTTTCCTTGGGCAATTCCTTTTCTTCGTCGGCCAGATGACCGGCATAGAGCATCGCCGCCGATAACGGCGTGCGGATCTGATGGGCAAGTGAAGCGACCATGCGCCCCAGCGAGGACAGCCGCTCGTGGCGGGCCAACTGGTCTTGCAGGCGGCGGGTCTCGGTCAGATCATTGAGCAGCACCAACTGCCCGGGCTCGGCATCGAGCGAGCGCGTGGCGATGGACAGTCGCCGGCCGTCACGCAGCGAGATTTCATGGCCGTCATCCTTGCGCGGGGCGAAGCTGCGGGCGATCACCTGGCGCCAGAGCTCACCGACCAGCGGCTCCCCCAGCAGCTCGCACGCCGCCGGGTTGGCCTCACGCACATAGCCCTGATCGTCGATCACGATCACCCCGCCAGGCAGCAGATCAAGCAGGTTCTGCAAACGATTGGCCAGCCGCTCCTTTTCATCCAGCTCGGCCATGCGCTGGGCGCTGACCACCGCCAGCTCGCCCTTGAGTTGACTGACCCGGGCTTCGAGCAGGCTGTAGGACTCACTGAGCTGGCTGGAAACCTGACTGAACAGGGCGAACGCCTGCTCCAGGCCCTGACGGCTTTCCTGCTCGACCGAGGTGCGACCGTGCGCGTCGGGGGTTCGGGAGATGTGGGCGATCTGGGGCATCATGCTCTCTCGCGTGGCTGACCGTCATAAAACCGGTGTGTTACCAGCGGTGTAGCAATAGCCGTGCCGGGTATAGGGAAATACGGAGGCATTCATCGGGCGATGGCATGCACCGCCGCTCAGGCGCGGGATCGCTCCGCGATGGGCTGCAAAGCAGCCCTTCTTGCGGAGGACAGAAGGCGTCAACCTTCTGCCTGGTCGTCACCTTCTCGACGGCTCATGCCGTACTTGCGCATTTTCTCCACCAGCGTGGTGCGGCGGATACGCAAGCGCTCGGCGGCTCGCGCGACGATACCGTTGGCATCGTCCAATGCTTGCTGGATCAACCCTTGCTCGAGATTGCCCAAATAATCCTTCAGGTCCAACCCCTCGGGTGGCAGCATGGCGCTGCTGGAGAAGCTTGGCGCATGGCCGTTGATCGCCGCGCGCTCTTCCAGGTCGCTGCGCAGGCTGTCGACCATCTGCTCGTCTTCGTCATCGACGTAACGGAATTTCTTCGGCAGCTCGGAAACCCCGATCACCCCGTACGGATGCATGATCGCCATGCGCTCGACCAGGTTGGCCAGTTCACGCACGTTGCCCGGCCAGCCGTGGCGGCACAGGGACATGATCGATGCCGAATTGAAGCGGATCGAGCCGCGCTTCTCGTGCTCCATGCGCGAGATAAGCTCGTTCATCAACAGCGGAATATCCTCGACCCGCTCACGCAGCGGCGCCATCTCGATGGGGAAGACATTCAGGCGGTAGTACAGATCTTCGCGGAAGGTCCCTTCCTCGATCATGGTCTCGAGGTTCTTGTGGGTCGCGGCAATGATGCGCACGTCGATGCTTTGCGTCTTGTTGCTGCCGACACGCTCGAAGGTGCGCTCCTGGAGCACGCGTAGCAGCTTGACCTGCATCGGCAGCGGCATGTCGCCGATCTCATCGAGGAACAAGGTACCGCCGTTGGCCAGCTCGAAACGCCCGGCACGGCTGGTGATGGCCCCAGTGAAGGCGCCCTTCTCATGCCCGAACAGCTCGCTCTCGAGCAACTCTGCCGGAATCGCCCCGCAGTTGACCGGCACGAACGGCGCTTCGCGGCGCTTGGAGTGGTAGTGCAGGTTGCGCGCCACCACCTCCTTGCCGGTGCCGGATTCACCGAGGATCAGCACGCTGGCGTCGGTATCGGCCACCTGCTGCATCATCTGTCGCACATGCTGGATGGCCCGACTGGTGCCGACCAGGCTGCGGAACAGATTGGGTTCGCGCTGGCGACCGCGCTCGCGGGCCTGGTCGTACATCTCGCGGTAGACCTGGGCACGGTGCAGCGAGTCGAGCAACTGGCTGTAGCTCGGCGGCATCTCGAGGTTGAACAGAACGCGGCGGCGTAGGTCTTCCGGGAAGTCCGCGGAAGAAATTTCACCTAAAAGCAGAACCGGAAGGAACTCATCCCACGCAGCCACTGTCTTAAGCAGCCCAAGGACACCCGCCGGAGCATTCACGGTCCCGATCAGTACGCACAGCACATCGCGACTCGACGACAAAGAAGCCACCACCTGCTGCCAATCATGGCTGGAGCAGGAGAGGTTTTCTTCGCCTAGAAAATTCAGGACCACCGCCAGATCGCGGCGGCGTTCGCTGTCGTCATCGATCAGGAGGATCTTGGTTTCACGCCACATGCGTTAGCAACTTCCCTAGTCATTTCGACGCCCGCAGGCGTGCTCGACATCATTCCGACTGAATGATCAGTGCTCGGACGTCTGATTTTGCGAAAACAGTCACTAGTTAAGTCAAAAAAACGCACACAGTCAAATTAATGGCGCGCGATTTTTTGCACCCCTCCAGCGTCAACTGAAGAGATGGTATACCTTTGCGGCATTTTTCGCCTGACGAATCTGCGTCATCTCGTCGACTATCGATTGACGTTCGCCACTTGCAATATCAATAAGTTGCCGATAAACGCCCAGCAACTGCTCTAGGCTGCCCTTTACCGCATCTTCGTTGAGCGAGGCCTCCGCCAGCACGTCATCGACGCAAATTCGGCACTCCAGGTCGAGTTCGCCAATCGCATCCCAATCACGACTGTCCAACGCCGCCAGCAGCGCCTCACGGGTCTGCTCGATACGTTCGATTACCTCGCTCATTGCACCTCTCCCGAAATCAGTCTGCCGGCTGCTGATCGCCGATTGCGTCCCAGCCTTCCTTGACAGTGATGAGCAGACGCGCCACTTCATCGATGATCGCCGGATCGTTCTTGACGTTGGCTTCGATCAGACGGCGGCTCATGTAGCTGTACAGGTTGTCCAGGTCAGCGAGGCTGTCGGCGTGATTTTCCAGATCCAGACCTTCGCGCAGGCCACCGATGATATCGATGGCCTTGCCGATCAGGATGCCGCGCTGAGCGATGTCGTTGCGCGCCATGGCGCCCTTGGCCTGGGCGAGACGATCAAGGCCGCCCTGCATGAGCATTTGTACCAGGCGGTGCGGACTGGCCTCGGAGGTCTGCGCTACACCATTGACTTTCTGGTATTGCCGAAGGGCCAACATCGGGTTCATGGATCTACCTCGTTGCAGCGAAAAAGGTTGCGTATACCTGTGTATCGTCGCGACGTCAAAAAACTTTAGTAGGGAAGCAAAAAGCCCGGCGCGTCGAAAGGGACGCAGCCGGGCTTTTTTTGCCTGAATCAGGAGGGTCAGGATTTCTTGGCCTGGGCGTTAAGTGCCTCGAAGATCGAAGTGATCTGGTCAGCCTGGGCTTTCATCTTGCCCAGGGCGGCATCGAGCGCCACATACTTCTTAGTCAGCGACTCGGTCAGCGACTCAGTGCGACGCTCAAGGGCGGCCTTCTGGTTCGCCAGATCCTTGGCCACCTTGTCCAAGTTGCTCTTGCGTGTATCCAGAGAACCACCGGCCGAGTTGTACGGGTCAACGGCCTTGTTCATGCGCTCGAAGATGCCGTTGGTCCCGGTGAACAGCTCCTGGATCTCAGGACCGAGCTTCTTGTCGTTCATCGCCGCGTTGAACTTGACGGTATTGAACTCCAACGTACCGTCCTTCTGGGTGTTAATACCCAATTGACTGAGCGTGGTGAGCTTGTCGCCAGCACCGGTTTCCGACAGCACTTTGCGCACATCAGCCAGCAGCGAGCGCGTGGTGGGATCGTTAGTCAACGGACCCAGACTCAACTTGTCATTCTCATCACGCGAAGTAGCAGTCAGCGAGGTAACCGCCTTTTGCAGCGTGTTGTAGGCATCCACAAAGGATTGCACGGACTTTTTCAGACCGTCGTTGTCAGCCGCAACGGTGACCTTGGTGCTTGAGGTGATGTTGCCCCCGGAGTCTTTCGGCGAGATACCGGTCAGCTCCAGGCTCAAACCACTGATGGCGTTTTCGACGGTATTGGAAGCACTGGTCAACAACAGGCCGTCGATGGAGAACTTCGCGTCCTGGGCCTTGGCACTGATATAACCAGCACCGCTACCACTCATCTGCCGAGTGCCATCGATCGCCAACTCAGGAATACCACTGACAGAGATATCGCTCCCCGCACCGGTGGTAGTGGAGCCGAACACCAGACGCGAACCGCCCGCCTCGTTGACGATGTTGGCGGTGATGCCGTTGGCACTCATCTCTTTGTTGATTTGATCCCGCACCGTCTGCAGCGTAGCGCCGGCTGCGACGTTGATCTTGTAGGTCTTGCCGCCTTGGCTGATGGTCATCTCACCAGCGGAGATCGACGAAGTAGCACCACCAACGAACTGCTTGCTGGCAACCTTGGAGGCAGTGGCCAGCTGCTCGACCTTGATGTCGTAGCTGCCGGCGACAGCCGTGTTACTCGATTTGATCTTGATGATGCCCTCGTTGGCAGAACTACCAACGAACGCATTGAAGGATGGCGCATCCTTGTCGTTGAGCTTCTTCATGGCATCCTGGAACGCCGTCAGGGCGCTGCGCAGGGCGCCGATACCGGAAATCATCGCCGAGTTGTTGCTGGTCTGGCGAGCGATCTGGTTCGACTTGGCCGCTGTATCGGCATTGACCAGCACCTTGACGATACTGCTGATGTCGAGACCCGAGCCCAGGCCGGTACCGGAAGTTAGTGGGCTTGCCATGCTGTTACCCCTCTCGAAAACACGCCAGACCTGCTCTCGCAGGTTTGACTGGATCACGCCATTGATGTTCGCCGCCGGTCAGACCTTTGCGTCGAACAGAACACTTTTGACATCGCTCAAACTGTGGGCGATCCGCAGAGCCTCTTCCGAGGGCAACTGGCGAATCAGCTCACCTGTTTCACTGGCGATGACCTTGACGACAATCTTGCCGGATTCTTCGTCGGTGGAGAACTCCAGATTGCGCTGGCTCTCCTTCAGAAACTTTTCAATCTCCGAGACAGCGTGCTTGACCTTGTCGGCATCCTGCATCTTGACCTGACCTTGCGGCTTGTCACCATCAGCAGATACTTCAGCCGCCCTAGCAACCGGTTTCTCGGCAACCTGCTCGGCCGGACGTGCGGCCGGGTAAGACAGGTTCAGCTTGACGCTCATGTCCATGTCCACCACCTCACAATGAAAAGGCGGAGGAGCGCCTGGAAAGCACTCCCCCGCCATCAACTACTAGGCAAATTAGCCCAGCAGCTTCAGGACTGCCGATGGCAGCTGGTTGGCTTGCGCCAGAACCGAAGTCGAAGCTTGCTGCAGGGTCTGCTGCTTGGTCAGCTGGGCAGTTTCAGCGGCGAAGTCGGTGTCCTGCACACGGCCACGAGCGGCTTCGGCGTTCTCGTTGATGTTTTGCAGGTTGTTGATGGTGCTGGTCAGACGGTTCTGGCTGGCACCCAGGTCGGCACGGTTGGCGTTGATCGCGTTCAGCGCGTCGTCGATGGCGCTCATGGCAGCGGTGAACGTCTGCTCGGCGGCGGTGGTATTGGCACCAGTGATGCTCTTGCCAGCCAGGGCAGTCAGGGCTGCACCAGTACCGGTGGTCTTCATTGCAGCGCTGAGGCTGATGGTGATCTGGTTGCTGGAGCCGGTGTTGGAACCAACCTGGAAGGTCATCGAGCCAGCGGTACCGTCCAGCAGGTTCTTGCCGTTCAGCTGGGTGCTGTCAGCGATACGGTCGATTTCCTTCAGCATCGACTGGAACTCTTTGTCCAGTGCGTCACGGTCGGTTTGGCTGTTCGAGTCGTTTCGGGACTGGAGGGCTAGTTCACGCATACGCTGCAGGATGTTGGTCTGCTCTTGCATCGCGCCTTCAGCGGTCTGGGCGATGGAGATACCGTCGTTGGCGTTCTTGATAGCCATGGTCTGACCACGGATCTGCGAGGTCATGCGGGTAGCGATCTGCAGGCCGGCGGCGTCGTCTTTGGCGCTGTTGATTTTCAGGCCGGAGGACAGTCGGGTCATCGAAGTGCTGAGTGCGTCGGAAGCACGGTTCAGGTTCTTCTGAACGCCCAGAGAGGTGGTGTTGGTGTTTACAGTCAAAGCCATGACGAATTCCTCGTTGGATTGGGTACTACGGCTTCCGGCCTTGGCAATTCGCCGGGTTGGTGGCCTAGAGAACCTTCGTCATATTTATCGTCGTCAGGGCTGTTTGCTTTAGGGCGATTTTCTTTTTTTTTTGGTGGCATCCTGCCACCCCAATGAATTCAAGGGCTTGGCGCCAGTCTCCCACCATTCAAAAACAAAAAAGCGCTGCCCGATTGCGGGCAGCGCCTGATTGAGCATCAGCAGCGATCAGCATTGCGCTCGATGATCGCAGACCCCCAAGACAACCCGACCCCGAAGCCACTGAGGGCGACGCGCTTGAGCTGCGAACCGATGACATGCTTTTCCAGCAGCAGCGGGATGCTCGACGACACAGTGTTGCCGGTCTCGATCATGTCCTTGACGAACTTCTCACGATGCCGCCCCTCATCGAAACGTTGCGAGACAGCATCGACGATAGCCGCGCTGCCCTGATGCAGACAATACAGGTCGACTTCTTCAGCCTTCAACTGGCTGGCTTCGAGCAGTTGCTGCAAATGTGCCGGCACCTTGACGAGCGCAAAGTTGTAAACTTGGCGACCATTCATGAAGAACTTGCCCTCGGTGGTGCGCAGGTGCTCAGCACCCGCGCCGTCACTACCGAACAGCGATTTACCCAACTGCCATGAAGCTCCCTCGCCCATCCAGGTGGCGGTGGCGGCATCACCGAACAGCATGGTGGTGTTCCGATCCTCAGGATCGACGATCTTCGAATAAGGGTCAGCGGTAATCAGCAGGCCATTCTTCAGCCCAGCAGCCTCCATGAACCCCTTCATCGCGTAAAGGCCATAAACGTAACCGGAGCAGCCAAGCGAGATATCGAAAGCGGCCACTGTAGTAGACAGGCCCAGCTTGTACTGGACGATCGCCGCAGTGTGGGGCAGGCCTTCGGCATCGCCATTCTGGGTGACAACGATCACCACATCGATGGCTGCAGGCTCAAGCGTCGGATTGGCGGCGAACAAGGCCTGGGCGGCCTTGACACTCAGGTCCGAGGTTTCCTGACCGTCGTCCTTGCGCGGCAGGAAGGTCGACCCGATCTTGCCGAAGATGAAATCCTGATCCTTACCGAACTTCGCACCTTGGGCGTAGTTGTCGACACCCTCTACAGGTACGTAACTGGCGATACTTTTGATGCCAATCATTATGGCTTCCCGATGGAAATGGCGAAAATTCACGGGCCTTGCATGCCGCGTCGACGTGGCTGCCCGCTGACTCAATAGATTAGAGATGCGCGTTTTGACTGCCAAGTCACGCCATCATGCACCGCACACCACCGGCTCGACAATCACCCCCGCCCAACGTGGTACCGACACCCTGAATGCCACTAAGGCAACGCAAAAACAGGCACATATCTTGCTTTTCAAGAGCGATCAGGGAGACTCCCTGCTCAACGACACTGCGACCTGCCTTTCGGCAGGCCCTCTTCCACGACAAAGGACACCTCAATGAAGGTCTGCCACGCGTTTCGAGAAAACCTCTACCATCTGCTGGGTGCGATCTTTCAAATCATGGAGAAGCGACCGATCGTCGCTGAACTGGGGGTACTGCGCGGTGAAAATGCGCTAAAGATCCATTCAGCCCTATCACCGGAAAAAATGGTCCTGATCGATAGCTGGAGCAAGGCCGCCAACGACGCCTACAGCCCCTTCGACCAACTGCCGCCATGGGTAGTACCTGTCGACACCTATGACTACTACTATGGCGGCTCCCTGCACAACCAGCAGACCTGGGACAAGCTGTACGAGGAGTGCCGGGCGCGCTTCGAACACCTACCCGAAGTGACAATTATCCGCTCCGAGACCATCGGCGCCATCGACAAGGTCCGACAAGAAACTGACATCGATAAATTCGACCTGGTGTACATCGATGCCAACCACCAGTACGAGTACATCCTGCGCGATCTGATGTACTACCAGGACTTGGTGGCCCAAGACGGCTTCATCATGCTCAACGACTGTTGCCACAGCCCGAACGGCGTCAAACAGAACCTCGGCGTGCTCGAAGCCCTGGGCAGCTTCATCAAACGTTCGGATTTCATCCCGGTCGCCATGACCAATACCGACTGGTCGGACGTCATCCTGGTTCGTAAGAATTCCATGCTTGTCCAACTGATGGACATGGCCCTGGCCAACTCGGACGTTCCATACGTCGAAATCCCCTACCAACTGATTACCGCCGCGCGCGTGGTCTACGGAAGCCAGCGTCACAATATCAGCTTCGCCTGAGCGTCCCTCGCGCAGAACAAAGGCGCTCTGTAGAGCGCCTTTGTTATCGAATGCCGCCAACGCGCGGCTTTTCAATCCGCCAGCCAGGCGCGCCGCCAGTCTTCCAATCGGTGCCCTTCAAGCAACCAGTCGCTGCGCACCATCGATTGCTGGGCATCACCCAGGGCCGCTGAAGCATCACGGTCCTCCAGATGCAGACGGATTGCCCGGACCCAATCGGTGACCTGGTTGCTCACCCGCGACAACGGCAAGATATCCCCACCGGCAAAACCAGCAACCCGGCTGCAGATGACCGACTGGCCGCACGCTGCATGCTGTAGCACGCGCAAATCACCGGAACACGCATTGCTCAGAGTTTCAGCCATGGGCACAAGTGCAATGTCCAGATTCAAGGCTGCCAGGCTGCCTCCAAGGCATTGAGGATCCACAGGCGCGTGATGCTCTTTCAGGTACCTACGCAAGTCAGCCGGGCAATCCCCCAGAACCACCCAGTCGACTTCACTCGCCAGGATCGGCACAACCTCGGCCAGCAGGTGTATATCCTGACACCCCAGCCAGCCTACACGCGGCCTTTCCCCCATCTGACGCTTGCCTTGCAGACGCCCCCACGAAGCAGGCAGCACGTTCTCGAGCACCCGGACATCGTCATGCTGACCATGCAGCAGTTCGGCCAATGCAGCTGTTGAGACCAAAACCCTGTCAGCCTGCAGCACACCTAATCGCAAGCGCTGCTGCAAATTCTCGGCAGACCACTGCCCCCCCCCGCCCCCCTGCAGACCACGATCCAGATCGTAGACCTTGAATGCCTGGGAGAACGCACGCAAGCGACGTAACATCAACAGCCCAGCATCATCCACCGGACGCTGCAACACGATGCTCGATGGGTTGAAACGCTCAATCTCGGCCAGCGACAACGTCCCGGCTATCACTGCCCCATCGATACGCCCCGCGTCGCGCAAAGCCTCCATCGGGTCAAGCAGGCGCGAACGCACAGCGCCTTCCTGATCGAGCACGCAGGCAAGTACCGCAGGCACCACTCCCCTCAGAGGTCGCCAGCTCATGTCGACACCTTGGGCGGCAAACTCCTCGCCAGCACTCAGCGAGAAATTGACGTTGTATGCTGGGTCTGCGGCCAATCGAGGCAACCAGCGCGCATAAAGTGCATCCTCCTGTTCTTCAGTGGCCGGTTCGTCCTGTACAGCATCCAGCAGCAGTCGGACATGTGGTGTCCAGACGTTGAGATAACCGGCCTGAACCAACCTGAGACAGAGGTCCTGCGCCGCCCAACGGGAAAACAAAGGGTCAGTCTCGAACCCACCGAGCTCGATGAATAGCGATCGGCGAACCATCAGGCATTCGCCGCCGACCGCTGAGCAATCCTGATCCAACCCAAGACGCCCCATGTAACCGGAATCCTGCGCCGGCCGCCCCTCGAAAGCACGTCCAACCGTACCTCCCAGTCCCAGCACCAGGGCAGCCTGGCGAACAGCACCGTCCTTGGTCAGCAGCTTGCAACCAACCGCTCCTACCTCCGGGCGCTGCGCATGATTGAGCAACAACTGCAGCCAATCGCCATCGAGCACGGCACTATTGGCATCCAGCCATAGCAGATAGTCGCCGCGGGCCTCCTCCACTGCTGCGTTGCACAATTGTGCGCGTCCATGGCCAGGTTCGAAACGCAGGATCCTGAAGCGCCCCTCTCCCATCTGCCCAACCATCGCCAGCCAATCCAGCAACAGGGGATCTTTACTGCCCGGCTCGACCAGCACTACTTCGTAGTCGGTATAGGTCGTTTGCGCCAGCAGACTCTCGAGACAGCGCTGGAAATGCAACAGCTGCCCCTCCAGGAAGATGATGATGCTGATCGACGCGAGCTGCGGGTGGGCGTAGTCGACACGGTAGCGTCCTGGTGTCGCCGTCAACGGCAGCACCCGGGCGCTGGTATATCCACGGTCGTGCAAATGCGCTTCGATGACTGCGCATTCGTCGGGGCATGCCTGCAGCCGCAAGGGAGTACCGATTAGCAATGGTTCGCAGACATGACCAACGCACTCCAGCCCGCGCTCGCTGAGCAGGCGCAGTTGGAAGTCGAGTTCGAACGCCCGGCCACTGGCCGATCTGAAACCACCCAGCTGGCGCCAGGCATCACATTGGTAGAACCAATGCCGCGAAAGGTGGCCTGGGAAGGCCAGCAACATGTCCAGGTTAAGGTCGGGGCGCAGTGCGGTATCGACAACGTCCTGTTCCTGTTGCAAGGCTTCATCCGCATAGACAGCCAGGCACTGCGCAGGAGCCTGGCCCAGCTCCAACATCGCTAGCATCAAGCCGCTGGCGGTGAATTCGCTGCCAGCATCCACCAACAGGAACCAGTCGCTGAGGCCTACGGACAGACAGGCATCGATTGCCGCAATTGGCCAGGCAGGATCGCAGTGCACCCATTTGACGGTGCTCAATCCGGGCTTCTCCTGCCCCAGAACGCATACCTGAACACCTGGGCACAACCCACGTTCCAAACTGTCCAGCGTGGCAGCCAGCGCCACCGAGTCACCGTTGTCGATTACTAGCACGACAAGGCGCACAGCCGCTGTCGCTGCGGCCAGCCGCCCCTTGATCAACGGCATCTGCTGCGGCCGCGGATAGCGTTGGCGCAACCAATCACGTACACCCATCCGGTTGCCCATGGCCTCACGACGTGCCGCTGCCTGGGTTTTTTCGATGAATACTTCCAACTGTCCCCAGAAAGGCGCCGTTCGCTCGACATAACGCTGCAACGCACCTTCCACACCAGCCTGAGCATGGGCCAGCGCATCCTCACGGTCGAGCATGGCGAAGCCTGTGCTGCCGACGAAGCTGGCCTCGAGAAATGCCTGGTCGATGCCGTGTCCGGGAATGAAGATGACCGGGCATCCACAAAGGACAGCGATCACGCACGTCATCGACCATTCATGGGTGTACATAACCTCCGCCCGCTGGAGCAGCTGCGCCAGCTCCGGCAGCGTCAAGGCATTGGCCATGCTCAGCAGACGGACATCCGCAGGCAGTGCTGAGTAGTCGATAGCCTCCAAGGGGAAGCGATTCTGATAGAGGTATCGCCCCTCGCGTTGAGCGGGCGGCAGCCCGGCACGGAACAGATCGACATCGATGGTGGGCAGGCACAACAAGTCACCGTTCGGATGACCATGATCTTCGGCAATCAGTTTTCCCGAGTAGAACAGTAGATCGCTGGGAGCGGCCTCCATGCTCCGACCATTGATGAAGCCTTCGAAGTTCAACAGGAAACGGGCGACGACAGAACAGCCGAATGGATTGCCCGTGGTGACTTCCGGATAGACCGCGATCGGCACCCGGCCAGCAAGGCCGTGACGCCGACTGTCCTCGTCGTCGAGCAACGGCGTCTTCAGCTCCGGATTGACTACCCGGCCGCCGACGATATACGCCTCCCGACCATTAAGGTTGAGCAGATGACACAGGTAATGGAGCGAGGCGATCCCCGACGAGGTCTCCCGATAATCCGGCGCCATGATGTAGTACGGATGCTCTGGCCGGGCATACATCAGTCGCAGACGCTTCATAGCCTGCTCCAGGCCCGTGCCAGCCTGTACAGAATTCGACATGGGGTGAAAACTCCAGAAATCAGCTGAACATTCGCCGAGCCAAGGCAGTCACGCCTCCCTCACACCTGCGAAGAATTGGAAGATCGCCGCACACACCCGCGCGACCTGAGGGACGCTCATGTCGGAGTAGAGCGGCAGACGGAGCAGGCACGCGGAAACCTCCTGCGTCACTGGCAAGTCACCGGCACTGCGCGCGTAGCGCAAGCCGGCAGGCGAGTCATGCAAGGGGACATAGTGGAACACGGCATAAATACCCTGCTCGCGGAGAAATTCGATCAGCTCACCGCGCTCTTCGTTACTGCGCATCAGTAGATAGAAGATATGCGCATTGGCCGGCTTGCCGCCCTGGGCACGGGGCAATGTGAAATAGCCATCCGCCTGCAGAGGCAACAGCTGATAGTAGTAGCATTCGTACAAGGCTCGGCGATGCGCGTTGATGTCTTCCCCCTGCTCCAGCTGGGCATACAGGAAAGCAGCTGTCAGCTCGCTGGGAAGGAACGATGAGCCTACGTCCACCCACGTGTACTTGCTGACTTCACCACGGGAGAAGGCCTTGCGGTTGGTGCCTTTCTGCCAGATGATTTCCGCCCGCTCGATCATGGCAGGATCATTGATGAGCAAGGCCCCGCCTTCGCCACTGATCACGTTCTTCGTTTCGTGAAAACTCAGGCACCCCAGGTGGCCGATGGTCCCAAGCGCACGGGTTTTCTCCCGGGCCAGGATCGCCTGGGCTGCGTCTTCGATAAGGATCAGGCCGTGCTTGTCGCACAGGCGCAGCAGGGCGTCCATATCGCAAGGCTGTCCCGCATAATGCACAGCCACGATGGCTTTAGTCTTCTCGGTGATTGCCGCCTCGACCAAGCGCTCGTCCAGATTCAGCGTGTCCTTGTGCACATCCACGAAGACCGGCACGGCGCCACGCAAGACAAAGGCGTTCGCCGTGGACACGAAAGTGAACGACGGCATGATGACCTCATCACCTGGCCCAATATCCGCCAGGATCGCCGCCATCTCGAGGGCTGCCGTACATGAATGGGTCAATAACGCCTTGGGACATCCTAGGTTGGCCTCCAGCCACTCCTGGCACAGGTGGGTAAACTGTCCGTCGCCCGCTATACCGCCATTCATAACCGCCTGGGCGATGTAGAACAGCTCTTTGCCGACGACAAAAGGCTTGTTGAAAGGAATGATCTGTTCGTTCACGTTGGTGTCCACGGTTTTCACGCCTCAGGCAAAATCAGACAACGAGAGGTAGCCACCTATCAATGCATCCAAGAAATCCACCTGGACGGTTTGCTTGAGCCCGTGCTTGTCGAAGAAGTCGCGCGCACGCTGGTAGTAGTATTGCTCCACCGCCTGATCGGCATCGGTATGACCGGCATCGAAGCCATGCTGCGACAACGCCGAGCACTTCACCGCCGCATACTTGCGACAGCATGCCTCCACCGATTGATCGACCCATGCGCTACGCTGCGGGCGAGTGAAGTCGAAGTAGTCCTTGGCCTGCGCCGAAACCGACTTGTCCAGCAGCAGCGCCGCCAGGTTGTCAGCCAGCCATGGAGCAAAATGGTAACCGTCGCGCCGGGTGCCGGAAGCGATGAACGTATTGTCATTAAGCTGGCCGATGACCGGGTAGCCATCCAGACTGAGAGGGCGGTAGCCGAAGTTGTAGCGAATGAAGCCACTGGTACGGTGCAGATGGTTGACTTGGTTGATCGCTCCATTGATCAGGGCTGCCAACGACTCCGCTCTCGGAAATCGCTCATCCGCAGTAGTCACCAGGTTGGTGGCCCCGACGACGAACTGATCATCCTGGTAAGGTGCATGATAGATACCGCAGGCGCCACCCCGATTGGGAGTACGGAGCACATAGCGCCCTTTGATGCCGGGGTTCTTTAGCACCACCGTGGCACCGACACCATTGATCACCCGAATGCAGCTTTCCTCTCCCCACAGCCGAGTAGCCATGCTGCCATTGGCCAGTACGACACGCTCCGCACCCAGCACCTGTCCATTTTCCAGAGTCACGCCACGGGTGCGGTCATTGACCTTGTCCAACGATTTCACGACACCATCGACAAAGCGCACGCCGCGCCTTTCCAGCGTATCCTGCAGCGCGCGAATTACACCATCCGGATTGAGTACTCCTTCGCGCGGCAGGAACAGGGCCTGACGCGTGCGATAGTTCGCGTCGGGTACATAGGCGGGCTCCAAGCTCGGGTCGACGCGCTCATAGGGCTCATCGAATTCATCCAGATAGCCGGCAATAGCATCAAACGCGGCATCCTCAAAACGGTTGGAGGCATTGTTGTTCACCAGCACGGTGCCCAGACGATAATGCTCACCGGGGATCTCGAACTCCTTGACGAAGTTTTCCCAAAGCCGGGCTGAAGCCTGGCTGAGCTCGAACTTCAGACGATCCCGAGGGTGATCCAGGGCTCCCGGTTCGAGCTCGGCGAAGGAGTTCAGCATGGCCGCGGCGGCCATGGACGCGCTGTACGGACGCGCAGCCGGGCCGACCACTTGTATGCGTTCACCAGGCACACTGCGAGACAAGCCTGCGGCGATTGCCAGGGCGACCATTCCATTACCAACGATCAGAAACATGGCGCGCTCCTCACAGCAGCTTGACGATGCACAGCGATGGGTAGGTTTCCGAGCGCTTGATCTCGTGTCGCACCTTGCCCAGCACCTCGGCGACATAAGCGTTGCCTTCACCGGGTAGGAAATCGCGTTGCAACTGGAAGAACACCAACAGCGAGCCTGGCAGACAGCGCGGCAAGATCTGCTCGAGGGCAAAGCGGGTCGGCCCTTCAAGGTTCATGTCGAAAAAAGCCAGGGCCACCAGCAAGTTACGCTGCTGTTCGATGAACCGTGGCAGCGTATCCTTGATATCGCCTTCCACGACCTGATGGCCGGCCGACACCTGCGGCAACGCGTTGATACCTTCGTGCAGGCTCAACAGGTGCCGCAGGTAATCGGCGTAGCCATTGCCCGTGGCATAGCAACCGTCCTGGAAATGGACATTGGCAACCTGGCCATCGCCAGCATGGGATTGATAACCTGCGAACGTATCGAACGCCGCGATGCGCCGCTGCTTGTTGAACGGTTCGAAGATCGCCCGCAGGTTTTCGCAGAGCACAGCGTTCTGCCCACGCCAGGTACCGAAGTCGAGCACCGAGCCTGGCAACCGGACGATCTCACGGTACACGTCGGAAATCGCCAGCATTCGCGCCAACGATGCAGAACGAATGAACAAACCGAGATTGCGCTCTTTCTCGGCATCATCCAGAGGAGCAGTGGCGAATGCCTGCCAGAGCTGCTCGCGAGCTTCGAGTTGGCTATCGCTGGACTGGGTGACGGAGGTTGAACCGCTTTTGAGCATGGCGTTCTCCAGGCAAGAGAGTGATAAGAAAATTCATCAAGAGGCTTTGCGCACAAGCAAGGTGAACTCGTACAAACCGTAGTCATGCAAGAGTGCCACCTCTCTGGAGTAGGTTCTTTTGCACAGATCAAAGTAGAAACAGGGATCGCCGTAATACAGGTAATCGCGCATGAAAGGCGGATCCGAATACGAGGTGAGGCAGTTGAAGGCGAAGCCCTTGCGGCTGCAGGCATCCATGGTGCGCAATACGTCAGCGATATAAGCTTCCCAGACGTCACGGGCGGTGTCCTGGCAAACGTTGAAAATACCGCTGGCCACCGCATAATCCGCCTGCTTCGAAGCGCTTTCGGCCACTTCGAAGCGCGCCGCGTCGTCGGCAGGATGCTGCTGCCTAGCTGCAACGATCATGTGCTCCGAAACGTCATAGCCGAGGTAATCCACCGGAACGTGGCGCTCGCGCAACCAGGTCAGCAGCGCACCATACCCACAGCCGACATCGATCAAGCTGAACCCCTCCTGCTGCTCCTCGGCGGGTATCAGTTTGAGCAATTGGGCAAAGCGTTGCTGCTGGGAGGTGCTGCCATTCCAATCGACGCCCTCGGGGGTTGCGCCGTGCACGCGGATACGCGACGAGTAGTAGTCCGCCACACCTCGCAGGATGTCAGTGCTCATGCGTGTCGCTCCAGAAAAGTTGACGCTTCGCTGCCTGTATTGAACAACAGGTCGATAACGCTGACCGCATGCTCGAACGCTCCGAACAACTGCGGATACTCGGGGTAACCCGCGTAGCTCATGTACGAAACCTCAAGACCGCCAGCGGCGAAGGCCGTTTGATCCAGATAGCCGCTGGCTGCGGGCCCCGAGAGGTACTCGGTCGCCCCCAAGGCCTGGCACAGGTATATCAGCCGTTCGTTCTTGCCCTCGCTGCTGCGCCCCAGCTCTTCGGAGCGATACAGCGGCGTATGGATTTCAAGCAACTTGCACAGACCGGAGATGAAAAGCCGATTGATACTGGACAGCTTGCGGAGTTCGGAAGCTTCCTCGTAGAGAGTGCGAATCGGTGCCTCCATCCGATCGAAACAAGCCGCTCGCCGATAGTTCATCTCGATTGTCTTCCAATGCTTGGCAGCCCAGTCCGGCTCGCTGACCTCCACTTGATTGATCAGTTGCTCGTAACGCCCACGGTTCCTGACCGGTATGCTCAGCCAGTGCTCACCCTGGGCTGTCTTGATCTTGTTGCGATTACGCCAGTCACGCCGGGTGTACTGAACATCATCATAAAAAACAAATGCGTCGACACTGCGAATCAGATCGAAGTATCCCTTCCAGGGGATGTAATTCGATTGCACCACCGCCACTTTCTTTTGCATCCTGAGCCCCATAAGCACAACGCAAGCACAGCCTTCCAGCCTGTCAAGAAATCGCCACTAGGCCAGAAAAAGCCGGGCTTGTAACCCTGCTGCTGCAAATCCCGCGCCAGCTCGGTAATCGGTATTTGGTGCAGCGTTGCAGTGCGCGCCAACGATCGAGCGGTTCGCCAGCAAATATCTGAAAAGAAAACCCGCAGACTCATCTGCGGGTTTTCTTGGCGTTACAGTTGATGCTGATTGTCAGCCCAGCTGTTCGACCCAGGCGATGGGGCGCGACGAGCCTGCATCAGCGTCCAGACGATCCAGCCTCCGATCCCCCACAAAAGCGTCAGGCCACTGTGCAGCCAACAGCGAGGCTGCTGCCCCCCCCAGGGCAGGCAGGTCAGTGACGAGCAATTGGGCGCGGGGTGTCCAGACCACCATCAGGCCAGCCTGAGCGACAGCCAGGCTCAAGCCGATGCCAATGTCCCCTTCAAACAGCACGCCACCCACATGCCTGAAAGCTTCACGGCTCACCATCAGGCAGCCGTCGGATACAGCGCGACAGCTGCGCACCGATAGTGGCCAGCGGGCCCGGGCAGCATCCTCGGGCGACAGGCGCTGCCAAGGCGCATGTATCTTGGGGCCAGCCAGCAGCTCGAAGCCTGCATGGGTAAGTGTTCCGTCAGCCGCCCACAGACCGGCTCCGACAACCCCGACTTCTGGCCTTTGTGCCTCGTTCAGCAGCGATTCGATCCATGCTGGCGTGACGACCTGACATTGCGCCGAAAGCAATACCAGGTAATCGCCATGAGCCTTGCTGGCCGCCAGTTCGAGCAATTGCTGCCGAGTGGCGCCGGCCTCGCCGACTACTACCCGCAGGCGGCCGCCGAACACCTGGAGCGCCTCGGCTAGGGCAGCGGCAGGCTGCTCGGGAAGCGCCAGTACGACTTCATAGCGTGGATAGCGAGTGCGCTGGAAGATGGCGCTCAACCATGCCAGATCGAATTCGCCAACTGCCAGGATACTTACCAACGGCGTGGCGCAGTGGCGGAAGTCGATTGCCAGCCCTCCTGCCCCCTGATCGCGGATCTGGGCACGGTAGCCCAGTTGGGTGAGGTGACGATTGAGCATCTTGCGCGCCTCGTCGTCAAGCGCCGTGGACGATTGCTGAGTAATGACCAGGTAGTCGTCCATGTGCGCCAGGCTGCCGACGCCATGGTGCTCGACCAGGCGCAGCAGCAAGTCATACTCCACGGTCTGCGGGCTGGCTCCGTCGTAACCCTCCACGTCGAGCACTGCCTGACGTCGCACCAGCCAGTGCCGTGCCATCAAGCCCGGCTGGCTGCGCAGCAGATCGAGATCGCTGCCCGGCCGGCGCACGGCAACCAGGCGCCCATCACTGTCGCGCTGGACCTCATCGGCTGCGATGGCCTGGCATTCCGGCGCGTGACCAAGCTCCACAGCCAGTCGCAACAGCCCCCCGGCAAGCAATACATCGCCCGCTTCGAGAACGAGTAACCACTCGCTGGGCAACTGACGCACCACCTGGTTCAGGTGCGAACTCCAGTTGCCTTCACTGACCTGGATGAAATGCAGGGTATCGCGTGGCGTGGTGATCGCGGGCGGTTTTCCCGCCTTGAGCACGACCAGCTTGAAATTGCGCAAGCCGCTGGCCAGCAGGCTATCGAAAGTCGCCTGCAGGGCCAGATCGTCGTTGTTCAGATCGAGCACGACGAAGGCAATCTGGGGCGCTGGGTGTTCGGCCAGATAGGCCAGCACTCGCTTGCGAGCCGCCTCGGCCGGGGTTGCCGCATCGATGGCGGCCAGCACCTCACCCGACGGCGTGTCGGCCAGGGAGCGACGCGTAACACTCTCTGGCACCTCCTGCAAACGAGCGATCCAGTCGCTCATCTCACGGGCATGGTGGGCATTGGCAGCGCCGCTCAACATCGGCTCCAGGCGACGGCAGACTTGGAGGTTGAACAGGCCGAGACCCAGGGCCTGCCAGTAGCGCTCCTGAAGGCTCTCCGGGTTATCGGTGGGGTGCACCACCAGCAGGTCTCGCTGACGAACCCAGGCCCCCTCGAGGGCATGAAGATGGCGCTCCCCAGTAGGCCAAGCGTGACAGAGAAATTCCACTTCGCTCAAGCGACCAAACAACGTGCCGTTGTAGTATGGCAGCTCTACATACTGACGTGGCTCGAACGAACGCTCCGGATCATCGATCACGCTGGTCCAACGAGAGGTAAAGAGCAACGGCAGCTCGCCCTGCCCCCAGGTGCTGCGCACGAAACGATTGAGAACGTTGAAGCCCTCATCAGCCAGCGCGTGCCGATGCCCGCCATCCCACTGACGTAGCGCATGCACGACCTGGACCAACTGCTCCTCACGCGCGGCTGGGGCCAGGGTGTCGGGCTGCGCTTCGCAGATCACGTCGGTCTGGTCAAGATGCGCGACCGGCCCTTGCAACAAGATTGCGCAGGACAGCGCCACCCGCCACCCTGCGAAATCCATCTGTTGCGGCAACCGCGCCAGCGCTGAGCGCAAGACGTCCACACGCATCACCGCACGCCAGGCCTGCTGACCGGCGTCGGCATACAGCTGTAACCGCTCGAGCGCGCCCTCTCCGACTGGTGCCGTGAATGCCGAACCCACCTTGTGGTAGGTCAGTTGGCTGTTTCCAGGCATATAGGCCAGCAGATAGCCTTGCGCCGCCGATACCTGCGAATGCTCCTGCAGGTAACGTGCTGCATTATCCAGCGCGGCTCCCAGGATGAAGTCAGCGTCCAGCGCCAGACACACGAAAGGAGTCGTCACCTGGGCCAGAAGTTCGGCCAGGGCCGAAGGCTCAAAGACCGGCAGGGCCAGACACGGCACTGCGGTCCGGCTGTAGTAATGCAGCGCGCGGGCACGATGATCCGCCTGATCCTGCCCGAGCAGGACGACAGTCACTTCATCACGCGACCCGATTGAAATTTCGTTCATAGGACACCTGTTTCATGGGGTTCAACACCTGGCCTGGCCAGGCGCCGGGGTTCAGTCAGCCAGCCAGGCGTTGGCCCAGTGCTGCAGATGGTGTTCGTTCAATACATAGTCACGTAGGACCGCCTCACGCAGCGCATCGCCCTGGCGATAGCTAGCTATCGGATCGGAGAGATGCATGCGAATCGCCTCCAGCCATTGTTCAGTGGTGTTCTCACGGACTCGCGTGCATGGAAGGTAGCCTGCGTATGCCTTGGTATCCGTGCAGACCACCGGGAAACCACAGGCACCATATTCGAGCAGGCGCAGGTTGCTTTTGCAGTCGTTGAAAAGGTTCTGCTCCAGCGGGGCTAGGGCCAAGTCGAGGTTGAGGCTGGCCAACTTGCGTGGATAGAGCGAAAACGAGATTCCCGGATGGAACTCCTTGACATAGGGCAGCAGCACATTCGGGCACATACCGAAGAACACCCAGTCGACTTCGTTGGCCAGTGTCTTGATCACCTCCAGCATCAGCTCCAGATCGCCACGGTGGCTGGTGCCACCCGCCCAACCCACACGCGGACGCACGCTGGTCTGGCGCTGACTGGTCAACCCACCCCACAGCGCGGCGGCAAGCATGTTGGGCACCACGCGAATATCCTGGTGCATACTGGACAGCGCATCAGCTAAAGGCTCGGTGGATACCACCACCCGGTCGCACAAGGCAATGGCATTGCCAACCAGCTCGCGCATATTGCCCGGCATATTGCGCGCATGATCGTTCTTCTTCGGTGGGTCGATGATGTAGTCGTCCAGCTCGTAGATACGCCGCGCATTTGAAAAGCGCTTGTACTGTTCGATATCTCGGATATTGGCAGGCAAGTAGCGGCACTGAAGGACCACCACATCGGGTTTTTCTCGCTCAAGGTCGATCAGCCCAGGAGCACTGTAGTCAATGCGCCCCTGAACCCAACCTGCCCGCTCCAGCTCGTTGAACGGCTGGACGACACGATAGTGGCCGACCGCCGAAGTGCTGCTGGGCAGCGCCAGTACCGAAGGCATGGCCCGTGCAATGAACGGGTCCCAGCCATCACGCGACCCGGGATCGAAATTGAAATTTGGCAGTTTCAGACTGAAGTTTCGGTTGTAGGCCGGATCATTCGCTACCCACGCCAGCCAGCGCTGGTAAAAAGTATCGCAGTCGGCCTGCCAGCCTTGCATCGAGGCCTTGTCCTTCCCTGGAAGCGGCAGCTTCGCCACACGAGAATAGGGTGTCCAAACCGAGAGATAGCCTGCAACCCGGGCCCGCAGGCACAGGTCAGCGTCCTGCAACGATGCCTGCAAGTTCTCCGTGTCCAACCCGCCCAGCTCGACGAACAATTCACGGCGCACCAACAGGCAGTCCAGGCCGAGCGCACTCCAGTTCTGCACCAGACTCAACCGGTTCATATAGCCGCCTTCACTCACCAGGCAACCGAGAAACGGACTGGCGGCCCCCTCCTGCATGCCGAGGACCAGCCCCGCAGACACCACCGCACCACTGCTGTCGAACACCTTGGGGCCGACCATGCCGACTTCCGGACGCTGGCCGAGATGCATGAGCTCGGACAACCACTGCTGGTCGAACACCACACATTCGGCATCCAGCAGGAGAAGGTAATCACCCCGCGCATGCAAGCTACCTTCATTGAGGCCTTGCGCACGACCATGTACGGCGCTCTCGACCACCCGCAGCTGACCGCTGCCCAGGCGCACCAACCCCTTGAGCCAGGCGCGTACATCGCCAGGGGTCTCGGCGCTGGCGACCAACAGCACTTCAAAATCAGGGTAAGCCGTGCTGGCCATCACGGACTCCACACAGCGAGTCAACACCGTCAGATCCGTACCGGCATGAATGACGATCGAAACGCTTCCCGTCTGGGCATGCAGGTAGGTCACTCGGCACATGGAAGTGCCTGAGATGCCCACCACTTGCGCCGCCACACCCAGCCGCTGCAGGTGAGCCTCAACCACCCGGACCGCCTGGGCGGCCTCGGCATTTTCAGCCAACCAGTCGGCATAGCCATGTCGACACTGCACCAGCACTTCAGGTATGTGTTCCACTACCTGCAGACCATGGGTTTCTACCATACGCCACAGCAGGTCATGAGGTGCCAGCTCCTGGAAGCCCGCATCGAACCCGTCCAGCTCGCGTACCGCTGCGCCGTTGAAGGCCAGCAGCCGACCTACATATGGCAGGCTGCGCATCAGGTCAAGGTTGAAATCCGGCTTGAAGATCGGTGCCGACGGCGCAAGGTTGTCATGGGTACCCTCGTCGACATACAAGCACAGGCTATCGCCACGCAACGCCATACGCTCAGCCATGATCACCAGGGCATGGGTGTGCAGGCAGTCGCCCGCACGCAGCAGGAACAGCCAGCCCAACGGTTGGCCGTCGGTGAGCCACCGGTTCAACGTGTCGAAAGGAGCACTAAGACACGTCAGGTAGTGAACATTACCGCGCTCGTGCCGCTCGAAGCCGTCCGGTACGAGGACCAGGATATCTCGAGCCGGGAAGGACTGTTGCTCAAGACTGTCCAGCGTGGCCCGCAAGATCCGCTCGTCACCCGCCTCGCAGAACACTACCACCGCGATGCGCGGCTGGCTCGGCCACTGCTCGATCCGCTTGGGCAACAATTGCTCTTGCCCTACCGACAGCCGGCGATACCTCAGCCACTCGTCGTAAAGGTCAGCGAAGCTCAGGCTGGATGCACCGACTTGCTGGTTGAAGTTGGCCATCTGTGCCGCATGGAAACGGCGCAGATCAAGTTCGTCCCACTTCTGCTGTGGATCGTCAAGGTAGTCCGCCAAAGGCAGGTAGCGCACCCAGCCCTCGGCGGGTGCCGGCTCGGCATTACGCTCCTGGAGCATCTGCAGCAGCCATTGGGTCTCGCTCTTGTGTGCCTCGACCATGAAACCCTGGTGACTAAGACGCCCTGGATGCACGCGCTCCAGGCTGAGTACCTGCTCCAGGCTACACAGATGCCCGCGGCGCAGTACACAAGCGTATAGCGCCAGGTCCAGACGTGCGGCAAACCCCTGCCCGTCCTGCACCAAAGTCGGCAGAAAAGCTTGCACCTGGGTGCGGCGCAGCAGCGCGTGGCTCAGGCCACCAAACAAGTTGGGCGCGTTGTCAGCGATACTTTCCAGTAGGTCGGTGCCATGCAGCACCGCGCTATACAGGGAAATGACAAAATTCAACGAGCGCGAGGGCAGCAGTACATCATCGGCGGCACACAAAAGGCGCTGGCAGATGACCATGCTGATCTCTTTCGACGCGCCCAGTACCTTGGCCTGTTGACTGATACACCCTTCGAACAACGTGTCGTCATCGCAGAGAAACTTGATCAACTCACCCGAGGAGCGTTCCAGGCAGGCCAGCAGGTTGCGGGCAAAGCCAAGACGAACGGGGTTGCGCACATACAGCAGGGGGGGGGACGAAGTGGCGCGTAACTCATCACAGAGCGCCTCGATCTCGGTTCCGGAGCTGTCGTCGCATACGACGATCTCCAGGTTCGGATAATCCTGGGTGATCGCGCTGGCCAACGTGCTGCGGAAGAACTCAGGGTTGAACGCAGGGATGGCGATACTGACGAGGGGGTGTGCGCTCACAAGGACTCACTCAAGGCAAAGGTTCGCTGCGACGGGATCGGACCTCCCCCGGGAGGCGCCCGGCCATGGCCTTGCGCCATCGCCAGGCTACCTCGCTCCGAAGCGTGGCGAGGCAGCCCTGAGGAGGTTCGACCCACACCGCGCAGCGCCGTGGATCAGATGTAGTTGACCAGTGACAGGCCGGCGATCTTGGCGTAGGACTGCAGCGAGGCTTGCAGCATGTTGGTCTGCATCTGCAAACGCAGCATCACGGTTGCCGGATCGACTTCACGGATCGAGCTCTGGGTTTTGGTGTTCTCGGTACTCAGCGCGTCGTTGGTTTCAGCCTGGATATCCAGCGCCTGACCACGTCCACCGATGGAGCTGATCGACGAAGTGACCTGATTGGTGGCGCTCGCGATGTTGCCGATTGCGGAGTCCAACGACGCGAGGAAACTCTGCCGCGCCGCCGGATCGCTATCCATCGGCGTACTCAGTGCAGTGCGCAGCTGGCTGACGGTGTCGAGGATGTTCTGGGTCTGGTGGGTATCGACCTTGATGCCGAACGAGTCACCGGCATTCGGCGCACCCGAAAGGTCGAAGCTCACGCCCGCCGCCGTGGCGGTGGTACCGACCAGGGTGCCGATGGAGACTGGCCGGCTGCTGTCGGTGATCGGTGCCGCGTACAGCTCGAAGTCGGTCGCGCTGGTGAACTTGAGCACCGCACCACCACCAGGGAAGGCTGCGTTGTAGGCCGTCTGGTTGGTGATGGTGGCATTGTTCACCTGCGTAGCGGAGGTGTTGCCTGGGCTGCGGCTACCGGCGATATCGTCTGGCTTGGAGTTCAGCGAGAACGTATGGCCGGCAATGGCCGCGTCCGGGTTGGCTGCATCGCCAGGCTGCAGGCTGATCTTCAGGCGCAAGTCGACACCACGGAACGAGATGGTCGAATTGTCGCCATTGGGGTGGAAAGTACCACCTTGGCTGGCTTCCAAAGTTACATCCGTGCCACTGGCATCAAGGATCTTGAACTGGGTGCTGCTGGTGAACTCGATGGTGTACGGCTCGCCACTGCGGAACTTGTCGTTGTAGGCGACACTGCCGGAAACCTGCCCATTGGACAGGCTGACACGACCGTCGTCCACTGCGGGCGCGGTCAGGCGGGTCTGGCTTCGGCTGGTGTTCAGCGCCTGTTCGAAGGCATCGTAGCCGGTCTCGTTGGCCGCCAGGCTGAGCATGTCGCCGACCTGCAGCTTGAGCTGGGTCTGGTCGCCCTGGTAAGTGTAGGTGCCGTCAGCATTGCGCATATAGGGCGGGGTATCGCCCTTGGAGCCGGAGAACAGGTACTTGCCGTTCTCGTCCTTACTATTCATCAGCGAGAATAGCTGGTCTTCCAGGGAGGACAGCTCCGCGGCGTTGGCCTTGCGGTCGGCATCGGTGAAGCTGGCGTTGCCGGAGCTGACTGCCAGTTCATTGACCCGCTGCAGGATGTTGCCGATCGAGTTGAGGGTGCTCTCGGCGTTACCCAGGGCATTGCGCACACTGGTGACGTTGTCACTGTACTGCTTGAGCATGTTCTGCTGCTGCTCGAGTTGCAGCAGGCGCGCAGCGCCTACCGGATCGTCGGCAGCGGTGCGCACGCGGATGCCATCGCTGGATTCTTCGCGGGTGCGGTTCAGGTTCGAGAAGGTGCGCTGGTAGTCGGAGCTGGCGCTGTTATAGAACTGCGAAGTGGAAATACGCACGGGCTACGGCTCCTTAAAGGCTGTTGATCAATGTGGCGAAGGTTTCCTGGGCCGCCTTGATGATCTGCGACGACGCCGTGTAGTACTGCTGGAACTTGATCAGGTTTCCAGTCTCTTCATCGATCGACACCCCCGACACCCCGTTGCGGCTCTCCAGTGCGGACTTCTGCAGGGCATTGGTGGCGTCACTGTCCATGTCCGCCTGGGCGGCCTTGCCGCCGACGTTCGACACCAACTTGGCATAAGCATCGGTCATGCTGATGCCCTTGCCATCGGCACCAACCTCGACGGTACCCTTGTTCTGCAGGTCGATTGTCGACAGGGCGTTGCGGTTGTCCGCCGAGCCCGACTTGGTCAGCGACACAGTGTAGTTGTCGCCGGTCTTGGGGGAACCACTGATATCCATCTCGAAGGTGAAGTTCTTCTGAGTCGCGCCATCCATGATCGGGGCGCCATTGCTATCGACCATGGGCACGGAAAGCTGCAGCTTGTTGCTCTGGCCAGGAACGATGGTGCCGGTACCGATCGAATTACCCTTGGCGTCGTACAGGGTATAGGCTTGCGGCGAAGCACTATCATCACCGAACACCAGCTTGACCGGCGTGGAATACTTCAGGCCATTCTGCAGATCAGTACGCTGGACGGGATCATAGATGTCCAGCTCGGAGGTCAGGGTTGGCTGGGTGATCTGCCCAGTCCCCTTATTGCCCGAACCGCTGACCGCTGTCAGAGGGCCGGCCATGGCCAGGCGGCTGGGGTCGGTGAGCACCGACTCCATGCCCGCCGCGGCATTGCGGGTCGGGGTGATCTTGAAACTGTCGCCGGCACTGACCGCACCGCCCTTGAGCGCCAGCGTGAAGCCGTCGATCACCGGAGCCGGATCGTCGCTGAGGTCGTACGACCCCATCTCGGTACCCTCAGGCAGCTTGCGCACGGTGTAGGCGGTGGCGCTGGTGAAGGTCACCTGGTAATCGCTGGTGCTCAGCTTGCCGGTGTCCTTGATATTCACATCGAGGTTACCGGAGCCTGCGCTGTTGCCCAGCTTGGGCACACTGCGCTCGCTCATGGCCTTGGCGCTGTTGATGTCGCCGAACAGGATCGCGCCGAACTCGCCGTTCTTGTCGATGCCCTGGGCCAACTGGCTGTTGATGGCATCGGCCACCACCAGCGCCACACGGCCCAGCTCGTTGAGCGCAGGGTCGAGGGTCTCGCGGCGGTAACGCAGCAGGCCACCGAGCTCACCGCCGGTGGTGCTGTTGGTGATGTCCATCTTGGTGGTGCCGCGATTGAGCACCAGGTTCATGCGGGTCGGGTCGGTCTGGCTCGGCTCGACACCCAGGGTTTGGGTGGTCTTGCCCAACACCAGGGCCTGGCCGTTCTTCAGGTAGATGTCGTAGTTGCCTTCGCGCTCCACCACCTCGGCACCGATCAACGCGGTCAGCTCGCGCACGGCGCCATCGCGCTGGTCGAGCAGGTCGTTGGGCTGGCCCTGTACCGCCGAGATCCGTGAGATCTGGTCGTTGTACTCGGCGATCGTCGCGGTGAGTTTGTTCACCTGGTCGGCGATCGAGGCCATGTTGGTGTTGATGTTGGTGTTCTGCTGGTTCAACTGCGCCGACAGGGTGTTGAAGCGCTTGGCCAGGGTCTGCGCGCTGGTCAGCAGCAACTGGCGCGAGGCGTCCTCGTTGGGCTTGGCCGAGGCGTCCTGCATGGCGCCGAAGAAGCTCTTGAGCGCCGCGGTGATGCCGGTATCGGCGCTCGACAGGGCGGTGTCCAGCGGGGTGATCTGGTTCAGGTAGGAAGTGGCGTCGCTCGACAGCGAAGTGGTGGTGCGCAGCTGGTTTTCCAGGAAGGCGTTGTACACCCGGCGCACATCGGCCAGCGTGGTACCACTGCCGATGAAGACCTGGCCATACTGCTGCGAGCCCTTGGTCTTCTGCACGATCTGCTGGCGAGAATAACTGTCGACATCGGCGTTGGCGATGTTGTTACCCAGGGTGTACATCCCCGATTGCGCGGCGCCCAGGCCCGACATGCCAATATTGATCAAACTCGCCATGGTTCCAAACCCTTAAAGTTTCGTTGTGGTACCGAGCATTGCGTAGCTCTCGTACGACTTCATCTGTCTTGCGATCTGCGAGATCTTGCTGGCGTAATTCGGGTCAGTGGCATACCCGGCCTTCTGCAGCTCTCGCACGAACTGTTCCGGGTTATCGGCCGACTTCACCGCATCTTGATAGCGCGCGTTGTTCTGCAACAGGCTGACCAGGTCATGGAAGCTGTCCTGATAGGAGTCGTAGGAACGGAACGCCGCCGTCTCCTTGACGAACTGCCCGCCACGAAACTCGCTGGTGATCGCCCTCGCCTGCCCACCCTGCCAGCTGCCGGTGGCCTTGATGCCGAACAGGTTATGGCTGCTGCTGCCATCGGCATTGCGCATGACCGACTTGCCCCAACCGGTTTCCAGGGCGGCCTGGGCCACCAGGTAACGTGGATCGATACCGATGCGCTTGGCGGCCTGTTCGGCCATCGGCAGCATGGTGGCGACAAATTGGTCGCTGTCGGTGAAGGCCTTTTTCGGCGCCAGCGGTGGCTGGGCCACAGCGCGGCCGAGAATGCGCGTGCCATCCGGTGCGGCGAAGGCACGGGCAGCACTGGCCACCTGCTGACCTTCACGGGCCGGCACGGCAGCGGTATTGATAGTGGTCGCCGACGGCACGATGCCGGCCAGCAAACGGTCGGTCAGCTTGCCTGGCAGTGCCAGGCGCCGCGAGTTGAGCGCGGCCACGTCATTGCGGGTGCCGGCCGTCTCACTGATGTGCATCGGCTCTGCCACCTTGCTACCCCACAGCGCCGGGGCATGCCCTTCGATACGCGGGAAGGGGCTGGTATTGACCGGTGCGCTCTTGTTCTTGGACAGCTGGCGCACCAGCACGTCCTGCAGGCCGATGCCGCCGCCTTCGCGGGACATGCTCACGGCCAACTGCTGGTCGTACATGTCACGGTACTGCTTGACCGTCTCGCTGTTCATCGGATTGTCGTCGGCCAGTACGTCACTGGCTTTGCGCGAGGCCTTGAGCATCTCGCTGATGAACAACGACTCGAACTCCTGGGCTACCTTGCGCACGTTGGCGTCGCTGTCGCGATCGCCATGCTTGAGCGAACTCAGGCGATTGAGGTCGGTGTAGGCGCCGCTGTCGGCGTGTCCGGAAACCAGGCTCTTGGAATTCATGGGCTGGCGTCCTCAGATCACGATCAGGTCGGCTTGCAAGGCGCCGGCCTGCTTCAGGGCTTCGAGGATTGCCATCAGGTCGCTGGGCGCCGCGCCCACCTGGTTCACCGCCCGCACGATCTCGTCCAGGGTGGTGCCAGGGCCAAACTTGAACATCGGCTTGGCTTCCTGCTGGGCATTGACCCGCGAGCGCGGCACCACGGCCGTCTGACCATTGGAGAACGGCCCCGGCTGGCTGACGATCGGATCTTCGGTGATGGTGACGGTCAGGCTGCCGTGGGTGACCGCTGCCGGCGACACCTTGACGTTCTGGCCGATGACGATGGTGCCGGTACGCGAGTTGATGATGACCTTGGCCACGGCCTGGCCCGGGTCGATCTCCAGGTTCTCGAGGATCGACAGGTAGTCCACGCGCTGGCTCGGGTCCATGGGGGCGGTGACGCGCACCGAGCCGCCATCGATGGCCTGGGCCACGCCTGGGCCGAGCATGTCGTTGATCTTGTCGACGATGTGCTTGGCAGTGGTGAAGTCCGGGCGGTTGAGGTTCAGCGTGAGGCTGTTGCCTTGGTTGAAACCGCTCGGCACGGCGCGCTCGACGGTGGCACCGCCAGGAATGCGGCCAGCCGACGGAACGTTGACGGTGATCTTGGAGCCGTCGCGACCTTCGGCATCGAAGCCACCGACCACCAGGTTGCCCTGGGCAACGGCGTAGACATTGCCGTCGATACCCTTGAGCGGCGTCATCAACAGGCTGCCGCCGCGCAGGCTCTTGGAGTTACCGATCGAGGAGACGGTGATATCCACCACCTGGCCAGGCTTGGCGAACGCCGGCAGGTCGGCATGCACCGACACGGCCGCGACGTTCTTGAGCTGCACGTTGCCCGACCCTGGCGGGACCTTGATGCCGAACTGCGACAGCATGTTGTTGAATGTCTGCAGGGTGAACGGGGTCTGGGTGGTCTGGTCACCCGTACCGTTGAGCCCCACCACCAGGCCATAGCCGATCAATTGGTTGGTGCGCACGCCAGAAATGCTGGCGATATCCTTCAAGCGCTCGGCGTGAGCACCGAACGCACAGGACAGGAGCAGGGTCGCGGCAATCAGCTGCCTTACGTTGAACATGGTCATTGGACTCAGAAGGGCCAAAGCGGGCTCATGAAGAAGCGGTCCAGCCAACCGGGCTGACTGGCATCTGCGAACGATCCTGTACCCGAGTAGGTGATGCGCGCATCGGCCACACGCGTGGACGGCACGGTGTTGTCGGTGGCGATGTCATCGGCACGGATCAGGCCGGCGATGCGCACCAGCTCCTCGCCAGTGTTCAGGGTCAGCCACTTCTCGCCACGTACGGCGACGATGCCATTGGGCAGCACTTCAGCCACGGTGACGGTGATCGAACCGGTCAGGGTATTGCCCTGGGTGGCCTTGCTGTCACCCTTGGTCGCCCGCTCGCCTTTGTAACCAGCCTCCAGGGACAGGTCACCGCCACCGAACGGGTTGTCGGTGTTCGGCGTAGTGCCAAACAGCGAGGTCAGACCGATGTTGGCGTTGCTGTTCTTCTGGATCTGGGAACCTGCGTTCTTGCTCGCCGAGGTGCGCTCGTTGAGGGTGATGGTGATGATGTCACCCACCCGGAACGCCTTGCGGTCGGTGTACAGGTTCTGCTCGAAACCGGCCTGGTAGATCGAGCCGTTGGCCGCCGACGCCGGCAACGGGGTACGCGGCAGAACCGGCGCATAGTACGGGTCGTTCGGCTTGGGCGTCGGTGCGACGCAACCGGCCAACAACACCGCGCCCCCCAGGGCGAAGACGGACAACAGACGATTCATGACGCTTACCTCACGTGTAACGGGCTTGGGTCTTACAGCTGCTGGGTGACGAACGACAGCATCTGGTCGGCGGTGGAGATGACCTTGGAGTTCATCTCGTAGGCGCGCTGGGTGGTGATCATGTTCACCAGCTCTTCCACGGTGCTGACGTTGGAGTTCTCCAAGGTCTGCTGCAGGGTGGTGCCGAAGCCGTTCAGGCCCGGGGTGCCGACCTGTGGCGCGCCGCTGGCGGCGGTCTCGAGGAACAGGTTGTTGCCGATGGCCTGCAGGCCTGCCGGGTTGATGAAGTCGGCGGTCTGGATATTGCCGATGATCTGCGCGGCTGGGTTGCCGGCGGTGGTGATCGACACGGTGCCGTCCTGGCCGACGGTGAAGGTCTGGGCATCCGGCGGCACGACGATCGCCGGCTCCAGGGCGAAACCGTTGGCGGTGACGATCTGGCCGTCGGAGTTCAGGTGGAAGGTGCCGTCACGGGTGTACGAAACAGTGCCGTCAGGCTGCAGGACCTGGAAGAAACCGCGACCATTGACGGCCATGTCCAGCGGGTTCTCGGTGGTCTGCAGGCTGCCGGTCTGGAAGTTCTTCTGGGTGCCGACGATACGCACACCGGTACCGACCTGCAGGCCCGAAGGCAGTTCGCTGTCCTGGGTCGACTGGGCACCCGGTTGACGCTTGATCTGGTACAGAAGGTCCTGGAACTCGGCGCGATCACGTTTGAAACCGGTGGTCGAAACGTTCGCCAGGTTGTTGGAGATGACGGTCAGGTTGGTGTCCTGGGCGGACAGGCCGGTCTTAGCGACCCAAAGAGCCGGAAGCATTTAGTGTTCTCCTCGTGCGCCTGTTTTACGGCACCCGTTCAAAAGTGATTAGCCGATTTGCAAAACACGCGCCATGGCTTCATCGCCTTCCTTGGCCGCGTTCATCATCTTGACGTGCAGTTCGAACTGACGGGACAGCGCCAGCACCGAGGTCATTTCCTCGACGGCATTGACGTTGCTCGATTCCAAAAAGCCCGACACCACCCGCACATTGACGTCGGCGTCGGCGGGCTGGCCGCTCTTGGTGTGGATCATGCCGTCCAGGCCCTTGGTCAGGTTCTTGGTGTCCGGATTGACCAGCTTGATGCGGTCGACCTCGGCCATGACCCGCGGATCCTCGCCCATGGCGCGAATGCTGATGGTGCCGTCTTCGCCGATCTCCACCTTCTGCTCCGGCGGAATCGCGATCGGGCCACCGTTGCCCATCACCGGCATGCCATTGCCGGCACGCAGCACGCCCAGGGCATCGATGTTCAGGCTGCCGGTGCGCACATAGGCTTCACTGCCGTCCGGCGCCTGCACGGCAATGAAGCCATCGCCGGTGACTGCCACGTCCAGTTCGCGACCGGTCTCGACCATTGCGCCAGCAGTGAAATCCGTGGCCGGGCGTTCGCTCATGGCGAAGGCGCGCGCCGGAAAGCTGTCACCGAATACCGGCATTGAACGCGCCTGCTCCAGGTCGCGCTGAAAACCGTTGGTGGAAACGTTCGCAAGGTTGTTGGCGTGGGCCCGCTGGGCCAGCGCGTTCTGGCTGGCACCGGTCATGGCCACGTAAAGCATTTTGTCCACAGTCATTCTCCACTGCACTGACGAGCGATTGCCGCCGACGTTGCTGTGCAGGCACTAAAGCAAGTTCCGAACCAACTTTTGAAAAGCATGAAAAAGCCCGTGAATACGGGCTTTGAGGGAAGCCTTTGGAATGGGCGACGCCGGATATCCGGCGCCATCTTGCCGCTGACGGCAATCGACTACAGCTCGCGGCAACCAGCGTTGTTGTAGGGACCGGCGAAGCGCTTCCACCCCTCACCCGGCGACCACTGCGAGCACACCAGGCGGCCATCGGCCTGACTCTCCCAGCGCCACCACGGCGCCGCAGCCGCCTGGGCCTGGAGCAGGCACAGCGCTGCGGCGAGCGTCACGATCCACTTCTTCATGAGCCTTTCCTCGAAAACGACGAACCCCTTTACCAGGAAAGGGGTTCGCGCACACCCGACCGACCAGCGACCATCAGGTCATCTGGATGATGGTCTGCATGATGGTGCTTTCGGTAGAGATGGTCTTGGCGTTGGCCTGGTAGTTGCTCTGCGCCTTGATCAGCTCGACCAGCTCCTGGGTCAGGTTGACGTTGGAAGCTTCCAGCGAGTTGGACTCAACGCTACCCAAGGTACCGGTCTTGGGCGCATCGATGCCTGGAATGCCGGACGAGAAGGTTTCAGTCCAGCGGGTACCACCGATCTGCTGCAGGCCCTGCTCATTGGCGAAGCTGGCAACAGCCACCTGGCCGATGGCGCGGGACTGTTGGTTGCTGAAGCTGGCGAACATCACACCGGTGGAGTCGATGCTCAGGCTCGACAGGATGCCAGTGGCGTAACCGTCCTGGGACTGCGACATGCGCGCGGTTTCGGTGTTGTAGGAAGTGGTGCTGTTCATCGACAGACGCATGCCACCGGCGTTGCCCGCCGCGCCATTGGCCGCCCAGTTACCGGCCGCATTCTTCGCCGCCGGAATCCAGCCAGTCATGGTGAAGGTGTTGTTGCTGACGGTGAACGACGAGCCAGCCGGCAGGCCGGTGTTGTTGGCCGTCATCGCATTGACCGAACCGTCGCTATTGAAGCTGATGGTACCGCTCAGCGGGGTGGTGCTGGCCGGATCGAACGGGTTGCGACCATCGACCAGGGTGTACATGGTCCACTGGTTGGTGCCGGTCTTGCGATAGAACTGCTCCATGGTGTGTTCGTTGCCCTGACTGTCGTACACCTTGGTCGGGAACGACTTGGTGTAGGTGGTTTCGTCAGCAGGGTCGAACGGCTTGTTCGGTACCATTACAGGCGGGACGCTGTTGTCCGGAACCTGCAAAGGAATATCGGCAGCCGAGGAGTTGAGGTTGATACCCTGGTCGATCAGGGACGTGGCCTTCGGCGCCAGCGCGGAGGTGTCGATCTGCAGGTCGGTCAGCACGCCCTTCTGGATCTTGCCGGTCGAGTCGGCGGCGTAGCCTTGCAGGCGCAGGCCGTCCGAGGTGACCACGTAGTTGTCCTTGTTGGTCTGGAAGGCACCGGCACGGGTGTAGACCATCGAGCCGTTGTCGGACAGCACGAAGAAGCCCTGCCCCTGGATACCCATGTCCAACACGTTACCGGTGTTGTTGATGTCACCCTGGCTGAACTGCTGGGAAACCGCCGCCAGACGCACACCATTACCCACCTGGTTCTTGCCGACACCCAGACGGTTGGCGCCTGCGTAGACGTCCGCGAACTCGGCGCGCGACGACTTGAAGCCAACGGTGTTGACGTTGGCAATGTTGTTACCGGTGACATCCAGCTGCTTGTTGGCAGCGTACAGACCACTAAGACCGATGTTGAAAGACATGAATTCGCTCCTTGTGCCGCTCTAGCCGGCCTTAGATACCAATGGTTTGCACGCTGGACAGAGAAACTTTCCCGAGCCCTGCAAGGTTGAGCATCATCTCGCCATTGGGGTTGATGCTGACGCTGGTGACCTTGGCCGGCAGCAGGGTGTACATCTGCGTCGACTTGCCATCGACCATGGTGGTCGCCGAGAAGCTGTAGGTGCCCGGGTCGACCTTTTCACCCTTGTCGTTGGTGCCATCCCAGATGAAGTCGGCGTAACCGGCTTTCTGCTGGCCCAACTCGATGGTCTTGATGGTGTTGCCGTCTTTATCCTTGATGGTGATCTTCGCCTCGCTGATACCCTGCGGGACGATGAACTGGCCATTGAAGCTCTGGGTGGTATCAACCACCGCCTTGTCGTTCTGCACGATCACCGAGCGCCCCACCAGCGACGAGGCCTGCAGGGCCTGGGACGAGCCCATGGCACCGGCAATCGAATTGACCGTGCTGTTGAGGGTGGTGATGCCTTCCAGGCTGCTGAACTGCGCCAACTGAGCGACGAACTCGCTGTTGTCCTGCGGGTCGAGCGGGTTCTGGTGCTGCATCTGGGTGACCAGCAACTGCAGGAACGCATCCTTGCCCAGGGCGTTCTTGTCGGTGTTCTCGGTCGTAGGCTTCTTGGTGGTGCCGGTACTGACACCCGACGCCGATAGGACGTCGTTGAGGTTCACACCGCTGGTGCTGTTGACTGCCATGATCCTGACTCCTTATCACTGACCGAGGGTCAGCACCTTCTGCATCATGGTCTTGGCGGTGTTCATCAGCTCGGCGTTGGTCTGGAACGCACGGCTGGCGGAGATCATGTCGGCCATCTCCTCCACCACATTGACATTGGGGTAGTAGACGTAACCGTCCTTGTTCGCCGCCGGATGGTTAGGCTCGTAGCGCGCCTCAAGGTTGCTCTGATCCTCGACGATACCCATCACCTGCACACCCTGCCCCGCCTCGCCCTGGTCCTGGAACAGCGACTGTCCGGCGCCGTTCTGGGCCTGCTGGAACGTGGTGGCGAATACCGGATGGCGCGCGCGATAGGTCTGGTCGATGCTCGAGGAAACGGTCTCGGCGTTGGCGATGTTGGAGGCGACGGTATTGAGGCGAGTGTTCTGCGCGCTCATGCCGCTACCGGCAATATTGAAGACACTGGCAAGGGACATGGTCACTCTCCACGCAGGGCCGAAACCAGCCCTTTGAATTTGCTGTTGAGCAGGGTGAAGCTGGCCTGGAAGCCGATGGCGTTCTCTGCGTAGTTGGACTGCTCGATCTGGGCGTCCACGGTGTTCTGGTCGATCGACGGCTGCATCGGCGTACGGTACTTGAGGGTATCGTCGCCCATGGCCAGGCCTTCGGCCTCGATGTGGCGGTTATTGGTGCGATCCAGGGCAATGCGCCCCTTCTGCTGCTTGTCGGCTTCAGCGGCAAGCACCGCCGAGAAATCCATGTCACGCGCCTTGTAGTTGGGCGTGTCGGCGTTGGCGATGTTGTTGGCCAGCACCTCGGCGCGCTGGGCGCGGAAGCTCAATGCCTGCTCATGGATGCCGAGCGCCTTGTCGAAGCTGATGCTCATGTCTGGGAAACCTTCGAAGGTTGACCGGAAGAATCGTGAGCAAGCTTGAGCAAGGTTTGTGCCAAGCGAGAAAGCCCCAGTAAAACCGGGCATTAAGGCATTGCTTGTCGGCGGCAATGCCAGAAAAGCGGCAATGGTTTACCGCTTGGCGTCAGCAAAGCGGCAATGGGTAGCGGCAAAAAAAGGGGCCGCGAAGCGACCCCTGTCTGGGTTTATTTAGCCTGGTAGATGATCCCCGGACTGCACTGGACCATCTGGTAGTGATCCGGCAACCCGTTGAGCGCCTCGGACGCGCCAAGGAACAGATACCCGCCCGGCTTGAGCGTGCTGTGGATGCGCATGAGGATGTCCTTCTTGACCTGGGCCGAGAAGTAGATCAGCACGTTGCGGCAGAACACGATGTCGAACTTGCCCAGTGCGGCATAGCTGTCGAGCAGGTTGAAGGAGCGGAACTCGACCCGGCTGCGGATCGGCGCCTTCACTGCCCAGCGGCCCGGCCCTTTGGTATCGAAATAGCGCTGCAGGCGCTCCTGGGACAAGCCACGACCAATGGCCAGGCTGTCGTATTCACCGGTCTTGCAGTTGGTCAGCATCGACCCGGACAGGTCGGTGGCAACGATTTGCGCCCCCATCTTCAACTGCCCCAGGTTGCTGCGCTCGAACTCGTCGATGGCCATGGAGATCGAGTACGGCTCCTGCCCCGAGGAGCACGCAGCCGACCAGATACGCAGGCGTTGGCCCGGGTTGTTCTTGATGAACTCCGGAATCACCTTGTTCTTGAGCACTTCGAACGGATAGGTGTCGCGGAACCACAGGGTTTCGTTGGTCGTCATCGCGTCAACCACCTGCTCGCGCAACCCGCTGCGCGGCTGGCTCTGGATACGCTGCACCAACTCACCGAGCGACTTGATGCCCTGCTGCTCCATCAGCTTGTTGAGACGGCTGGAGACCAGGTATTGCTTATTCTCGCCCAGCAGGATGCCACAGGCTTTCTCCAGGAAGACCCGGAACTGTTCAAAATCCAAATTACCCGTAGACAATGCTGCCGCCTCTTTCAAATCCCTGGTGCCAGGAGTTGCCCCTGGCCGTTTCAATGCGTCGCCTTGATCCGGTCGACCACCCGCTGGGCCAGGTCGTCCGGCTTGAACTTGGCCAGGAAGTCGTCGGCGCCGACTTTCTTGACCATGGCCTGGTTGAAGACCCCGGACAACGAAGTATGCAGGAGGATGTGCAGGTTTTGCATGCGTGGATCGCTGCGTATCTCCGCGGTCAGGGTATAGCCATCCATCTCCGGCATCTCGATGTCGGAGATCATCATCAGGAATTCCTCTTCCGGACGCTTGCCCTCATCCACCAGCTTGTTCAGGTAGTCCAGCGCCTGACGGCCATCGTTGAGCGCCACCACCTCCACACCCACCGACTGCAGGCAACGGCTGACCTGTTTGCGCGCCACCGACGAATCATCGACGGTCAACACGCGCAGCATCATTGCCTTGTCCTGAACCTCGGCATCGACCACGCCCTGTGACACTTCCTCGGAAGATGGCGACACTTCGGCGAGGACTTTCTCCACGTCGATGACCTCCACCATCCGACCATCCACACGCGTGACGGCGGTCAGGTAGTGGTCACGACCGGTTCCCTTGGGTGGCGGATGGATCTCTTCCCAGTTCATGTTGACGATGCGCTCGACCGAATGCACCAAAAAGCCCTGGGTCTTGGTGTTGTACTCGGTGATGATCACGAAGCTGTTACGTGTTTCTTCCCGCAGCCCCGGCAAGCCGGTGGCCATCGACAAGTCCAGGATAGGGATGGTCGCACCGCGAATGTTGGCCACTCCACGCACCACCGGGTGGGACTTGGGCAACAAAGTCAGCTCCGGGCACTGCAGGACTTCCCGAACCTTGAACACGTTGATGCCATAGAGCTGCTCGCCATTGAGGCGGAACAGCAACAGCTCCAGGCGATTCTGCCCCACCAGTTGCGTGCGCTGGTTGACCGAATCCATGACTCCAGCCATGCCAGACTCCTCTAGTTTTCGCCCATGTACCGAGTCGGCACGGGCTTTGCTTTTTTGAGCGCCATGTACACGAAAACGACATTTTCCCGACGCCTGAAGCGCCTGATGACCGGCTTGATGATGGCGCTATGCCTGCTGGCACCCGGCATACGCGTGCTGGCCGATGCGGTTACCTTGCCTGAACAACTTATCGGCGTCACCCAGGGGTTTCTTGAATTCACCGTGGAGGATTATCTGGCCACCAGCCAGACCACCGGTCGCTACGAGATCCAGGTCAACCCGCTCGACCCGCGCCTGCGCATGCCTCTGTGCAGCCAGCAGCTGGACGCCTCGCTGGAAAGCCCGGCGCAGCCATTGGGAAGGGTCACGGTACGGGTACGCTGCGCCGGCAGTGCGCCTTGGACCGTGTTCGTCCCGGCCCAGGTAAAGCTGTTTCGCGAAGTGGTGGTCATGACCCGCCCGCTCAGGCGCGAGAGCGTGATCGGCGAAGGCGACGTGAGTCTGCGCGAACGGGACGTGGGCACGCTCAACCAGGGCTTTCTCACCGACCTGGAACAGGCCGTGGGCATGAAGCTGCTGCGTCCGACCGTGCTCGACCAGGTCCTGACGCCCCAGCATCTGGAACAGGCCGAGGTGGTGCGCAAGGGCGATCACGTGGTGATCACGGCCCGCAGCGGCAGCCTGAGCGTGCGCATGCCGGGCGAGGCTTTGAGCAAAGGTGGGCTGTCCGAGCAGATTCGCGTGCGTAACCTGAATTCCAAGCGGGTGGTCAAGGCACGGGTGACCGGGCCTGGGCAGGTCGAAGTGGCCATGTAAGGTATGCGAGGACTTCGGCCAGGCGGGACAGGATAAAAACTAGCGACAGGGAACGGGTTTTCCTAAACTGTGTCAGAAAACGGGTCATGCGCGCTTGCCGACAGGCGGCGATACATTCGTGCCTAAAGTTTTTTTCGGGTTGGCCGAAAACAGGGCAAGCGTCCAAATTCCCAGAGGTTTCTGATCATGGTCATCGACTTCAGTCGTTTGAATAATTCTCCGTCCGTCACGGGCGGCGTTCGCAGCAACACCGCGACCGGTAACGCCCCGAAAGCCGGCGAAACCAGCGAAGCGCCACAACCTGCCAGCGGAGAAGCGGTACACCTCAGCCAAGAGGCCCAGCAGTTGCAGAAGATCAGCGACAAGCTGCGCGACCAGCCAGAAGTCAACAGCGCCCGTGTGGCCCAGTTGAAACAGGCGATCGCCGATGGCAGCTATCAGGTCGATGCCGGCCGGGTCGCCAGCAAACTGCTTGATTTCGAAGCCCAGCGCTAACCCTCCGGGGCGCTGACTTCAAGGACGCAAAAACCAAGAGCCAGCCATGCACGACACCACTTTGCTGCAACTGATCGAAGACGACATCGCGCCAACGCAGGAACTGCTCGAACTGCTTCAGAAAGAAGCTGTCGCCCTGCACGGCCGGGACATGCTGGTGCTGGAGAACATCCTGGCACGCAAGCAGTCCCTGATCGTCCTGCTCGAGCAGCAAGGCATGCGGCGCAACCAACTGCTTGTCGGCCTCGGTTTTTCCGCCGACCGTGCCGGCGTGCAAGCGCTGGCGGCGCAATCCTCCCTGGACGAGATCATGCTGCAACAGCTCGATGCCCTCACCCAATTGATGGATGCCTGCCAGAAGGTCAACGAGACCAACGGCCGGATCATCCAGTTGCAGCAACACGCCACGGCCAACCAGATCAGAATCCTCATGGGTGGCGACTCTCCGTCGCTCTATGACAGCCGCGGCGCCACCTCGCCCATGGCCAAGGCCCGCGCCATCAGCCAAGTGTGATTATTTCTATCAAGGCACGGAACATACTGGCAAAATGCCGTTACTTGCGTGTGTCGTTTTTGCCTGGAGATTGATTACCCGTGTTCAATGCATCCGATGCTCCCCAGCCGCCCAAGGTGCTCACCACGCCCTTGGAGATCGCAGCCAACCTGCGCCAATTGCTGGATAGCCACGATCCGCTGATCATCACCTTCCCTGAGCGCAGCCAGCGTTTCCAAAGCTACGTCGTGCATGTGGACCGTGACGCCAACACCGTGGCGCTGGACGAGATGATTCCGCGCGATGGCGAAAAGTTCATCGAGAACGGCGAACCCTTCCGCATCGAAGGCTTCCATGACGGCGTGCGCATCGCCTGGGAATGCAACACCGCGACCACCATCACCGAAATCGATGGCCATCGCTGCTACCGTGCTCCCCTGCCGACCGAGATGACCTATCACCAGCGCCGCAATGCCTTCCGCGCCGCGCTCAAGCTGTCGCAGCTGGTCGATATCGTCCTTGACGGTGAACGGCTCAAGGGCAAGGGCGCCCTGCGTGGCAAGTTGCTGGACATCTCCGCCACCGGCTGCAAGCTGCGCTTTGAGGGCAACATCGAAGAGCGTCTGCAATTGGGTGAGGTGTACGAGCGCTTTGCCGCCAGCAATCCGCTGGGCATGTCCCAAGCCATGGTGGAGCTACGTCACCTGCACTTCGAGGAGCGCCTGAACACTACGTTCGCGGGTGTGCGCTTCCACAACCTCAATGGCCAGATGCAGCGCAAGATCGAGAGTTTCGTCTACCAGTTGCAACGCGAGGCGCGTCGGTTCGACAAGGACGACTACTGATCGTCTCTTCAAACACGAAACGCCACCCACCGGGTGGCGTTTTCATTTTTCCGACAATAGCAATGCCTGGGTACAGAGCAGAAGCGTTTCCAGCTCCCGATAAAACACCACAAGGAACCTAATACGACCGGTAGACGCCCACACTGGGGGGGCGGCGACAAGAATCCGGAGGCTCCATGATTCAATCCAATTTCACTGCCGAACTGCATTGCCAATATGGTCGAATCGGCGTGGCTCATACGCGTCTCGAAGACCATCCAGTCACCAGTGCAGACCTTGACGGCTGGTTATGTACCGAGCAAAACAAGTATTTCAAGCCGATCAGGTTCGTCTTCAATTTCAAGCGGCAAACCCGCAACCGCGCCTACTACCGAATCACCTGCGCGAACTCCTGGCAATACCAAGGCGCAGAGCTTCGGCAGAACAGCAGCGGCTGGCTCGGACTGTATGGAACCCATGTGGTGGGGCGCGTACTCCATGCGCTCAACCCGATCAATCTGCTGCCCTCTACGACCTGGAAAATCGATACGCCTGGTCCATGGGAGGGCGCCCCTCAAGACGCCGAGTACATTGAGTTCCATCTGCGCAACAGCGATGGGTACAGAGTGGCACTCTCCTCTCTCCAACCCAAACGTGAACTCGTGCTGCACGGAGGCCGTTTCCTCAATGCAAGTACGAGAGAGGGGGATGTACTGGTGTGCTGGCTGAAGAAGATCGAACTGCTTGAACTTTGAAACGCCCATGCTCGCGGTCGCTGACGCCGCGAGCAGGATCGTCCGCGACCGTGGTGCATCACGTTGCCTTGTCTGTCTGCGACGCAGATTCCGCGCCCTGCTCCACCTCCGCAGCCTCCTCTTCGGTGTCCTCGGCCGCCACTGGCGCCTGCATCACCTCCTGCACGGTCTGTTCATCGACCCGCGGATCCAGCGCTGCCGACAATGGCGAGCCTGCCGCCGGCATGGCCACGTGCCCCAGCGGCGCGTCCTGCACCTGGTGCAAGCCGGTGACCGCCTTCGGCCGGATCCGCCACACCAGCACCAAGGCGAAGAACAGGAAGAAGGCATAGAGCATCTGTGGCCCCAGGACCTTCATCAGCACACCCGCCGCCAGCGGACCGATACAGGCCCCCACGCCGTAGGTCACCAGCAACATGGCCGTCAGCGAGACACGTCGCTCGCTTTCGACATGGTCGTTGGAGAAGGCCACGGCCAAGGGGTACAGGCAGAACTGCAGCAACGAAATCACAAAGCCAATGGCAAACAGCAGCTCCAGCGGCACACTGGGCAGCAACGCCAGCGGCAAGGCAGCCAGCGCCAGCCCGATCGAGACGCTGCGGATCAGCACTGCACGGTCGTAGCGGTCCGACAGCCAGCCCAGCGGCCATTGCACCACCAACCCTGCGAAGATGCAGCTACCCATGAACAGACCGATCTGCTCGGTGGTGAGCCCCTGGTTGGCCGCATACAGCGGCGCAAGACCATAGAACGAACCGACGATCAGGCCCGAACCCAAGACAGTGGACAACGACTGCGGTACCCGTTTGAGGAAGAACTTGGGCTCCATCGGGGCCGGGCGCAGCGGCGCCGGGTGGATACGCCGCGTCATCGCCACCGGTACCAGGCACAGGGCAAAGCACATGGCGACCAGCATCAGCAGTTCAGGGCCGAGCTCCGGATGCACCACCAGGATCAGTTGGCCGAGCACCAGCCCCAGGTAGGACGCGATCATGTAGCCGCTGAACACTGCCCCGCGGTGTTTCACATCGGCCTGCTCGTTGAGCCAGCTCTCGATGACCATGTACTGGCACATCATCCCCAGGCCCACGATCATCCGCAGCCCCACCCACACCGGGAGCCAGTTGGTCATGCCGTGGCCGAGCACCGCCGCGCAGACGATACCCGCGCACGTGGCGTAGGCCCGGATGTGTCCGACCCTGCCGATCAGCCGGTGACCGACCTTGCCGCCCACGGCCAGGCCAAAATAGTTGGCGGCCATCAAGGCGCCGACCCAGAGGCTGTCCACATGGTCGGCGGCCAGGCGCAAGGCCAGGTAGGTACTGAGCAGGCCCGAGCCGATCAGCATCATCAAGGCAGCGAAATACAGCGACTGAAACGGCTTCCAGATGTTTCGCATACGTCCCGTCGGGCTCCCTGGTCAGGTGGCGTTGGCTTGCAGGCAAGCATAAAAGCAAATTTGCCGCAGCGCAGGCCCCTCTCGGCGAAATAGACGAACAGGGGGCGCGTCCAGTGTCGGTCGTGTCGCGATCAGGCCTGTGCGGCCAGCACCCGTCGCTCCCAGGGCGTGATTTCATCAAGAAAGTCAGTCAGCTCCAGGGTCTTGGTTGCGACATAGCCATCGATGAATTCGTTCCCGAACATCTCCCGCGCCAAGGCGCTGCGCGTGAGGCGCGCCAACGCGCCATGCAGGGTGCAAGGCAGGCTCAGGTGATCCGGAACCTCGAATTCACCCTGGATCGCAGCGGTAGGCTGCAGTCGCTGCTCGATGCCATGCAGGCCAGCAGCCAGGCTGGCGGCAATGGCCAGGTAGGGATTGGCGTCGGCGCCCGGCAAGCGGTTCTCGACCCGCCGCGCCACTGGCGAACTGGCGGGGATGCGCAGGCCGGCTGCGCGGTTGTCATGGGACCAGCAGGCATTGTTGGGCGAGGCGTACGGATGGCACAGGCGCTGGTAGGAGTTGACGTTGGGCGCGAACAGCGCGGTGAAGTCGGCCATGCAGGTCTGCAAACCACCGATGAAGTGGTGGAAGGTCTCGGTCGGCTGCCCGGCCTCGTCGCTGAACACATTGCGGCCACTGTCGATGTGCACCAGGCTTTGGTGGATGTGCATCGAACTGCCCGGCGTTCTGGCCAGCGGCTTGGCCATGCACACCACGGTCAGGCCATGTTTGAGCGCCACTTCCTTGAGCAGGTGCTTGAACAGGAATGTCTGATCGGCCAACAGCAGCGGGTCGCCGTGCAGCAGGTTGATCTCGAACTGGCTGACGCCCATCTCATGCATGAAGGTGTCACGGGGCAACCCGAGGGCAGCCATGTACTGATACACCTCATTGAAGAACGGCCGCAGGCCATTGTTGGAGCTGACGCTGAATGCCGAATGGCCGAGTTCGCGACGGCCATCCTTGCCTACCGGCGGCAGGAACGATTGATGCGGATCGGTGTTCGGCGCGAAGACGAAGAACTCCAGCTCCGTCGCCACCACTGGCGCAAGACCGAGCGCGGCATAACGCGCGATCACGGCCTTGAGCTGGCCCCGGGTGGACAGCCCGGACGGCACGCCGGTGAGTTCGACCGCATCACAAATGGCCAGCGCCCGCGGCTCATCGCTCCAGGGCAGGCGATGGATCTGGGCAGGTTCGGCCACCAGGGCCAGGTCGCCGTCATCGCTGCCATAGAAACGGGCCGGCGGATAGCCGCCCATGATGCATTGCAGCAATACCCCTCGAGCCATCTGCAAGCGGCGCCCCTCCAGGAAGCCCTCGGCGGTCATCACCTTGCCGCGGGGTACACCATTGAGGTCGGGGGTGACGCATTCGATCTCGTCGATACCGGTCAGACGTTCGCAGAGGGAACGCGGGGCTTCGGTCGTCATGACGCTGTCCTTCTTGTTGTTTTTGCGTGCCGAAAGTGGCGAAAGACACAACATAGGCGCCCGCTGTTGAAAATTTCAAGCGGGATTGGCAGCAGTGTGGAAATTTATTAACACCCCTAACGCGTCGCTGTATTCGCCATCGCAGTCGCGGGTGAACCCGCTCCCACAGAAATGGCGTGACCTTCACCTGCAGCCCATTGCGTCGTTTCTAAGACTTAGGGGTCCTTGTGGGAGCGGGTTTACCCGCGAATGCGTCAATGGATTCGCCACCGCACTCCGAGGGGAAACCGCTCCGGCAAGACCCACGCTGAAGCTATTCGCGCAAGGTCATGCCATTGGCCGGCAACGGCAGCGCGGTCTTGTAGCGCACTTGCTTGAGGGCAAAGCTCGAACGGATATTGGCCACCCCCGGCAAGCGCGTCAGGTAGTCGAGAAAGCGCTCCAGCGCCTGGATGCTGGGCAACAGCACCCGCAGCAGGTAGTCCGGGTCTCCCGTCATCAGGTAGCACTCCATCACCTCCGGCCGCTCGGCGATTTCCTCTTCGAAGCGGTGCAACGCCTGCTCCACCTGCTTCTCCAGGCTCACGTGGATGAACACATTGACGTCCAGCCCCAGCACCTCGGGCGCGAGCAAAGTCACCTGCTGACGGATCACCCCCAGCTCCTCCATGGCCTTGACCCGGTTGAAACAGGGCGTGGGCGACAGGTTCACCGAACGGGCCAGCTCTGCGTTGGTGATGCGGGCATTTTCCTGGAGGCTGTTGAGAATGCCGATATCGGTGCGATCGAGTTTGCGCATGAGACAAATTCACCGGTTTTTTGTGTTTATGCGGAATGTTTATCTGGCCCGTCAGGCAAAGGCAATCAACTTGAGAGAAAAATTCTTCAGCCGTCCCCCTATGATGTAGTTAGCGCTGACCTACCAGTCACAAGCCGGTACTCAGCGGCGACCGCTTCAAAGCTCACAAAAACAACATTCGAGCGAGCGTAAAAAGCATGAACGAGTACGCCCCCCTGCGTCTGCATGTGCCCGAGCCTACCGGCCGGCCAGGCTGCCAGACCGATTTCTCCTACCTGCGTCTGAACGATGCCGGTCTTGTCCGTAAACCCCCGATCGATGTAGAGCCCGCCGATACCGCGGACCTGTCCTACAGCCTCATCCGAGTGCTGGACGAACAGGGCAATGCCGTCGGCCCATGGGCCGAAGACATCGACCCGCAGATCCTGCGCCAAGGCATGCGCACCATGCTCAAGACCCGGATCTTCGACAACCGCATGGTGGTTGCCCAGCGCCAGAAGAAGATGTCCTTCTACATGCAGAGCCTGGGCGAGGAAGCCATCGGCAGCGCCCAAGCGCTGGCCCTGCAATACACCGACATGTGCTTCCCGACCTACCGCCAGCAGAGCATCCTGATGGCCCGCGACGTGTCGCTGGTCGAGATGATCTGCCAGTTGCTGTCCAACGAGCGCGATCCGCTCAAAGGCCGCCAGTTGCCGATCATGTACTCGGTGCGCGAGGCCGGTTTCTTCACCATCAGCGGCAACCTGGCCACTCAGTTCGTCCAGGCCGTCGGCTGGGCCATGGCCTCGGCCATCAAGGGCGATACCAAGATCGCCTCGGCCTGGATCGGCGACGGCGCCACCGCCGAGTCCGACTTCCACACCGCCCTGACCTTCGCCCACGTCTACCGCGCCCCCGTGATCCTCAACGTGGTCAACAACCAGTGGGCGATCTCGACCTTCCAGGCCATCGCCGGCGGTGAATCCACCACCTTCGCAGGCCGTGGCGTGGGTTGCGGCATCGCCTCCCTGCGGGTCGACGGCAACGACTTCATCGCGGTCTACGCCGCCTCGCGCTGGGCCGCCGAACGTGCCCGCCGCGGCATGGGCCCGACCTTGATCGAATGGGTCACCTACCGCGCAGGCCCGCACTCGACCTCGGACGATCCGTCCAAGTACCGCCCGGCCGATGACTGGAGCCACTTCCCGCTGGGCGACCCGATCGCCCGTCTGAAGCAGCACCTGATCGCCACCGGCCACTGGTCCGAAGAAGAGCATCAGGCGGTCACCGCCGAGCTCGAGGCCGAGATCATCAAGGCCCAGAAAGACGCCGAGCAGTTCGGCACCCTGGGCAATGGCCACATTCCAAGCGCCGCCTCGATGTTCGAGGACGTGTACAAGGAAATGCCCGACCACCTGCGCCGCCAGCGCCAGGAACTGGGGGTCTGAGATGAACGATCACAACAACAGCATCCATCTGGAATCCGCCATGTCCACCACCACCATGACCATGATCCAGGCCCTGCGCTCGGCCATGGACATCATGCTCGAGCGCGACGATAACGTGGTGATCTACGGTCAGGACGTCGGTTACTTCGGCGGCGTGTTCCGTTGCACCGAAGGCCTGCAGAACAAGTACGGCAAGTCGCGTGTGTTCGACGCCCCGATCTCCGAAAGCGGTATCGTCGGTACTGCCGTGGGCATGGGCGCCTACGGCCTGCGGCCGGTGGTGGAGATCCAGTTCGCCGACTACTTCTACCCCGCCTCCGACCAGATCGTCTCGGAGATGGCCCGCCTGCGCTATCGCTCGGCCGGACAGTTCACCTCCCCGCTGACCCTACGCATGCCGTGCGGCGGTGGCATCTACGGTGGCCAGACCCACAGCCAGAGCCCGGAGGCGATGTTCACCCAGGTGTGCGGCCTGCGCACCGTGATGCCGTCCAACCCCTATGATGCCAAGGGCCTGCTGATCGCCTCGATCGAATGCGACGACCCGGTGATCTTCCTGGAGCCCAAGCGCCTGTATAACGGCCCGTTCGACGGCCACCATGACCGCCCGGTAACGCCGTGGTCCAAGCACCCGCAGAGCGCGGTGCCTGATGGCTATTACCAAGTGCCGCTGGACAAGGCCGCCATTGCCCGCCCAGGCAACGACGTCACCGTGCTGACCTACGGCACCACGGTGTATGTCTCCCAAGTGGCCGCCGAGGAGACCGGCGTCGATGCCGAAGTCATCGACCTGCGCAGCCTATGGCCACTGGACCTGGAAACCATCGTCGAGTCGGTGAAGAAGACCGGACGTTGCGTGGTGGTCCACGAGGCGACCCGTACCTGCGGCTTCGGCGCCGAGCTGGTATCGCTGGTGCAGGAACACTGCTTCCACCACCTCGAGGCGCCGATCGAGCGCGTCACCGGCTGGGACACCCCCTACCCCCACGCGCAGGAATGGGCCTACTTCCCAGGTCCTTCGCGGGTAGGTGCGGCATTGAAACGGGTCATGGAGGTCTGAATGGGCACGCACGTCATCAAGATGCCGGACATCGGCGAAGGCATCGCACAGGTCGAGTTGGTGGAGTGGTTCGTCAAGGTCGGCGATGTGATCGCCGAGGACCAGGTGGTGGCCGATGTCATGACCGACAAGGCCACCGTGGAAATCCCCTCGCCGGTCAGCGGCAAGGTATTGGCCCTGGGCGGCCAGCCCGGTGAAGTGATGGCGGTCGGCAGCGAGCTGATCCGCATCGAGGTCGAAGGCAGCGGCAACCATGCGGACGAGCCCCACGCCAAGCCGGTCGAAGCCATTGCCGCGCCAGCGCCGGTCGCTGCTGAGCCCCGCGTCGAACCGCAGCCGGTCGCCAGCGCCGCAACCAGCGCCAGCGTCGTCGCGCCGATCGTGCCGCGTCAGGCCAGCGACAAGCCACTGGCCTCCCCGGCTGTGCGCAAACGGGCCCTGGACGCCGGTATCGAACTGCGCTATGTGCATGGCAGCGGCCCCGCCGGGCGCATCCTCCACGAAGACCTCGACGCCTTCATCAGCAAGCCCCACAGCACAGCCGGCCAGGCCCCGAGCGGCTACGGCAAGCGCACCGACAACGAACAGATCCCGGTGATCGGCCTGCGTCGCAAGATCGCCCAGCGCATGCAGGACGCCAAGCGTCGCGTCGCGCACTTCAGCTACGTCGAGGAAATCGACGTCACCGCCCTCGAAGCCCTGCGCCAGCAACTGAACCTCAAGCACGGCCAGGACCGCGGCAAGCTGACACTGCTGCCGTTCATCGTGCGTGCCATGGTCGTGGCCCTGCGGGACTTCCCGCAGATCAACGCCACCTATGACGACGAAGCCCAGGTCATCACCCGCCACGGCGCGGTGCATGTGGGGATCGCCACCCAGGGCGACAACGGCCTGATGGTGCCGGTGCTGCGCCACGCCGAAGGCGGCAGCCTGTGGAGCAACGCCAGCGAGATCGCCCGCCTGGCCAATGCCGCACGCACCAACAAGGCCAGCCGCGACGAGCTCTCCGGCTCGACCATCACCCTGACCAGCCTCGGCGCGCTCGGCGGCATCGCCAGCACGCCGGTGGTCAACACGCCGGAAGTGGCCATCGTCGGCGTCAACCGCATGGTCGAACGGCCCGTGGTGATCGACGGCCAGATCGTCGTGCGCAAGATGATGAACCTGTCCAGCTCCTTCGACCACCGGGTGGTCGATGGCATGGATGCCGCCCTGTTCATCCAGGCCGTGCGCGGCCTGCTGGAACAACCCGCCTGCCTGTTCGTGGAGTAAGCATGCAACCGATCCTCAACACGACCCTGCTGATCATCGGTGGCGGCCCTGGCGGCTACATCGCCGCCATCCGCGCCGGCCAACTGGGCATTCCCACCGTACTGGTCGAAGGCCAGGCCTTGGGCGGCACCTGCCTGAACATCGGCTGCATCCCATCCAAGGCGCTGATCCACGTGGCCGAGCAGTTCCACCAGGCCTGCCACCACGATGAACAGTCGGCGCTGGGTATCAGCGTGTCCTCGCCGCGCCTGGACATCACCCGCAGCATCGCCTGGAAGGACGGCATCGTCGATCGCCTGACCTCCGGCGTTGCCGCCTTGCTCAAGAAGAACGGGGTCAAGGTGATCCATGGCTGGGCGAAGATCCTCGACGGCAAGAGCGTCGAGGTCGATGGCCAGAAGATCCAGTGCGAGCACCTGCTGTTGGCCACCGGCTCAACCAGCGTCGAACTGCCGATGCTGCCACTGGGCGGCGCGGTGATTTCCTCCACCGAGGCCCTGGCACCGAAGGCCCTGCCCCGTCACCTGGTGGTGGTCGGCGGTGGCTACATTGGCCTGGAGCTCGGCATTGCCTACCGCAAGCTGGGGGTGCAGGTCAGCGTGGTGGAGGCGCGCGAGCGCATCCTGCCGACCTATGACGCCGAACTGACCCAGCCGGTGGCCGACTCGGTCAAGAAACTGGGTATCGCCCTGTATCTGGGCCACAGCGTCGAAGGCTATGAAAACGGCTGCCTGCTGGCCAATGACGGCCAGGGCGGGCAATTGCGCCTGGAGGCCGATCAGGTACTGGTCGCCGTCGGCCGTCGTCCGCGCACCCAGGGCTTCGGCCTGGAAAGCCTGGACCTGAAGATGAACGGCGCGGCCATTGCCATCGACGAGCGCTGCCAGACCAGCATGCGCAACGTCTGGGCCATTGGCGATGTGGCGGGCGAGCCAATGCTGGCCCACCGGGCCATGGCCCAGGGCGAGATGGTTGCGGAAATCATCGCAGGCAAGGCGCGGCGCTTCGAGCCAAGCGCGATCGCCGCGGTGTGCTTCACCGACCCGGAAGTGGTGGTGGTCGGCAAGACGCCCGAGCAAGCCAGCCAGCAAGGCCTGGACTGCATCGTCGCGCAGTTCCCCTTCGCCGCCAATGGCCGGGCCATGACCCTGGAGTCGAAAAGCGGCTTCGTGCGCGTGGTCGCCCGCCGTGACAACCACCTGATCCTTGGCTGGCAGGCCGTGGGCGTGGCCGTCTCGGAACTGTCCACCGCCTTTGCTCAATCCTTGGAAATGGGCGCACGCCTGGAAGACATCGCCGGCACCATCCACGCCCACCCGACCTTGGGCGAGACGGTCCAGGAAGCGGCCTTGCGGGCCCTGGGCCACGCACTGCATATCTGACACTGAAGCGGCGACAGCCGATTTGGCCCGCTGCGCCCCAGGCGCCGCGGGCATTTTTTTGCCCTCAATCCGCGAGCTTCGCCGATGCCTGTGGGCGCGACGCTCAAGAACAGGGGACCTCACTCGAAGATGGTGTTTTTGCCCGCCGCCTTGGCCCGGTACAGCGCCTGGTCGGCCCGCGCCAGCAGGTCATGCTGGTCTTCATCGTCCTCCCAGCGCACCACCCCATAGCTCATGGTCAGACGACAATCGCCGATCGGCTCGACATCCTCCATGGCCTGACGGATCTGCGCCGCAAGCGCCAACGCTTGCTCCACCGAGGTCTGGGGCAGGACGGCGACGAACTCATCACCGCCCCACCGCGCCAGCAGGTCCTGTGGACGCAGGCACGGGCGGATGCGCTCCACCGCCTCGACCAGGGCCGCATCGCCTCGGGCGTGGCCGTAGCGGTCGTTGATCGGCTTGAAGTCGTCGATATCCATGACGATCAGCGCCAAGGGCTGGCGGAATCGCCGGGCACGCTCGCATTCCTGATGCAGGGTCTTTTCCAGTCGATAGCGGTTGGCGGTACGGGTCAGGGCATCACGCTCGGCCAGTTCAAGATTTTCGTCCAGCTGGCGTTGCAGTTGCTGATTGACCCAGGACAGCTCACGGGTGCGCTCGGCCACCAAGGCCTCCAGGGACTGGTTCTTCTGCTGCAGCTCGATCACCAGCCGCTTGCCCGCGTCGATGTTGCGATGGGCACCGAGCATTCGCGCCACCGAGCCATCCTCGTTGCGGGCGATGATATGACCGCTGTCCTCGATCCACAGGTAGCTGCCATCCTGGCAGCGGCAACGGTATTCGATCCGGTAACGCTCGTTGCGTTGGTTGATGTACGCCTCGAAATGGGCCATCACCCGCGGGTAGTCCTCTGGATGGATCACGCTCTCCCAGGTCAGCACGGTGTTGGCCATCGAGTGGGTCTGGTAACCGAGCATGGCGTACCAGCCTGGGTTGCGGTAGACGTAGCCGGAATTGGCATCCCAATCCCAGATGCCGTCGCTGATCAGATCGAACAAAGTGTGCAGTTGCTGCTCACTGAAACCGGCAGGCACCGGCCCGCACTGCTGACTCATGGACGCTCTCTCCTGGTGTCCAGCAACTGCGCCTTTCTGGGCTGCTGATGGTCATGGTGGTTGCCGCCAGGCGGCAAACTTGTGCCTCTGAATGGCAAGCTTAGCGCCAAACCCGATTGGATCCAGATAGCTCAGGCGGCCGCTTTCATGCCTTTCCAAGCCGCTGGCACAGGTCTTGCCCCTTCGATGACGTCATTGATTCTCAAGGAGCAGACCTGATGATCACCCTCAATGGCCTGGGCTGGCAGACTGCCGTGCAGCAGTACAACCGCGCAGGCGCCGATCAGCCGTTGGCTGGCGTGTTGCCAATGCGCCTGCCAGTCGCCCCTGCCGCCGCCACGCCACAGCAGAACAGCCAGGGCGGCACGTCCGGGCAGAACACCGAGGACGCACGCAAGGAAGCCTTCGCCAAACTCATGGTGATGCTGCAGAACCCCGACGTTGCCGCGCGCCAGCAGGCCAGCGTCAACGAGCAGGACACCAGCGGTGCCCTGGAGGCGTTCCGCGACTACATGGCCAAGTCACCGGAAGAAAAGATCAAGGAAAAGTACCTCGCCGAGTTGGGCCTGAGCGAGGAGGAATACAACGCTTTGCCGCCTGAGCAGAAGGAGAAGATCGACCAACAGATCGCCCAGCGGATGCAGGAAGACGTGACCCTCAAGACCCAGGCGAAGATGGCGGGACGTCAGGACGTGGAGCTGTAAGCGTTTAGCCGTCTCCCACACGTCTGGCGGCGCATCCTGCAGGAGCGGGTTTACCCGCGAGACAGGCACCGCGCTGTATGGCACCGGCGCTGCCGGTGTTCGCGGGTGAACCCGCTCCCACAGAAATTGCGCAATTAGGAACGGGTTTACCCGCGAGACAGGCACCGCGCTGTATGGCACCGGCGCTGCCGGTGTTCGCGGGTGAACCCGCTCCCACAGGAATTGCGCAATTAGAAACGGGTTTGCTCGCGAAACAGGCACCGCTGCATGGCACCGGCACTGCCGGTGTTCGCGGGTGAACCCCACAGGGATAGCGCAAGCCTTGAGAGCGGCGCAATCCCGGTGGAAGCTGGCGAAGCCTGCGATGGGCCGCAACGCGGCCCCTTTTCACTTCACGGCTCTTTCACCCCCGTCGTATCGCCGACCAGCGACTCGGCCTTCAGCGCAGGCTGTGGCCGGGCACGCAAATCAGCCACCTGGTTCGCCGTCACCGACGCCGCCTGGTTACCCCAACTGCTGCGAATGAAATTGACCACATCGGCCACTTCCTGGTCCTTCATCCGCCAGGCAAAACCCGGCATGGTGAAGGTCGATGGCGCCGTTGCCGTGGCCGGCAGGGTCGCGCCTTCGAGCACGATGTGGATCAGCGAGGTGGCATCTGCGCTCTGCAGCACCGGGTTGCCGGCCAACGCCGGGAACACCCGCGCATAGCCCTTGCCGTCGGTGCGGTGGCACGCGGCGCAGTTGTCCACATAGAGCGCCGCGCCGGCCTTGGCATCGTCCCCCTTCCATAGCGCCTCGGCGACCTGACGGTCCTCTTGGAACGGCTTGTCGTCCGGGTTCACCGGCGGCAGGGATTTAAGGTAACGGGCAATGGCGGCGAGGTCAGCGTCCGTCATGTACTGCATGCTGTGCTCGACCACATCGCTCATACCGCCGAACACCGCGGTACGCTCGTTTCGCCCGGTTTTGAGGAAGGCGACGATCTGCGCCTCGCTCCAACTGCCCAGACCGTCCTTGTGATCCCCGCGCAGGTTCTTGGCGATCCAGCCTTCCAGCGGTGCACTGCCGGACAAGTAGGCATCCCCGCCGGCGGCATCCAGGGCCTTCTCCTGCATGGTCAGCGCCCGCGGCGTGTGACAGGCACCGCAATGGCCCAGGCCTTCGACCAGATAAGCCCCCCGGGCCAATGCTGGATCTTGCCCAGCAGCCTCGAACGGCTTGACCTCGGGCGCGAACAGCGTGCGCCAGAACGCCAGTGGCCAGCGCATGCTCAACGGCCATGGGATGTCGCTCTCTTTGTTCGCCTGCTCCACCGGCTGCACGCCGTGCATGAAGTAGGCATACAGCGCCTTCATGTCGTCATCGCTGACCCGAGCGTAGGACGGATAGGGCATCGCCGGATACAGCGTACTGCCGTTCAAGCCAATGCCCTGGCGCACCGCACGCTCGAAATCCTCGAAGCTGTAGTCGCCGATGCCGCTCGGGTCCGGGGTGATGTTGGTCGAGTAGATCGTGCCAATGGGCGTCTGCATGGGCAGCCCACCGGCGAAGGGCTTACCGCCCTTGGCGGTGTGACAAGCCACACAGTCCCCGGCCCGGGCAAGGTATTCGCCCTGCTTGACCAAGGCCGGGTCGACGGGGTCGGCGGCGTGTAGCAAGGTACTGGCGCCCAGGCTCAGGGCGGCGATCAGAATGCGTTTCATGGTCGGCCTCCTATGCCTGCACCAGCGGGCCTGGGTTTTTCAGGTACTGCTCGCGGATGGCCCGCGCCGACCAGTACGTCAGCGCCGCCACCAGCCCGGTGGGGTTGTAGCCCAGCCCTTGGGGGAAGGCCGAGGCACCCGGCACGAACACGTTGTGGACATCCCAACTTTGCAGGTAGCGATTGATCGCGCTGGTCTTCGGATCAGTGCCCATGATCGCCCCGCCATTGAGGTGGGTGGTCTGATACACCGTGGCATCGAAATGCTGACCGAACGCCTTCATCGATGCAGTGACCGCCTTGGGCCCCATGGCCTCGGCGATCTTGCGCATGCGTTCGACCATGAAGCGGTTCATCTTCACGTCGTTGTCCTTCCAGTCGAAGGTCATGCGCAACAGCGGCTGACCATAGGCGTCCTTGTACACCGGGTCCAGGTCCAGGTAGTTGTCGCGGTAGGACTGATGCGCACCATGGGCATCCATCGACAGCATGTGGCTGTAGCTCTCGGCCACCGCGGCTTTCCAGGCGCTGCCCCACTTGGGCGTGCCCGGCGGCACCTTGGTACCGGAGATGGGCTTGGTCCCGGCCTGGTTGACCCAGAACGGCGAGCCGCCCACGAACCCTTCGGGGCCGTGGTCGAAGTTGTCGGCGTTGAAGTCATCCACCGCCACGCCATTGCCGCCGGCACCGATGAACGGGTTGGTGTGGTGGCTGTTCTTGTCGAAGAACGCCGTCACGGTGGAAAGGTTCTGGAAGGCGAAGTTGCGCCCCACCACCCCTTCATTGCTGATCGGATCGTAAGGCTTGCCGATGCCCGAGAGCAGCATCAGGCGTACGTTGTTGAACTGGAACGCGCCTAGGATCACCAGGTCCGCGGGCTGCTCCACTTCGCGGCCCTGAGGATCGACGTAGGTCACGCCAGTGGCGAGGTTCTTCTCGGCGTTGAGGTTCACCCGCAGCACGTGGGCGTTGTTGCGCAGCTCGAAGTTCGGCACCTGGCGCAAGGCCGGCAGGATGTTCACGTTGGGCGAGGCCTTGGAGTACATGTAGCAGGCGTAGCCGCTGCAGAACCCGCAGAAGTTGCACGGCCCCATCTGTGCCCCATAGGGGTTGGTGTAGGGCCCTGAGGTGTTGGCCGAGGGCAGGTTGTAGGGGTGGTAGCCCACCTCACGCGCGGCTTTCTCGAACAGTTGCGCCGAGACGGTGTTCTTTTGCGCCGGCAGCGGGAAGTCATCGGAGCGGTCTGGAGAGAACGGGTTGCCGCCTTTGTCACGGCCCACCACCTGGCCCTTGATCGACCAGGCGGTGCCGGAGGTGCCGAAGACCTTTTCGGCAAAATCGAAGTACGGCTCGAGCTCTTCATAGCTGACGCCGAAATCCTGGATGGTCATGCCTTCAGGGATGAAGGCCTTGCCGTAGCGTTCCTCGTAGTGGCTGCGCATGCGCAGCTCCATCGGGTCCACGCGAAAATGCACGCCAGACCAGTGCAGCCCTGCCCCACCGGTGCCCGTGCCCGGCAAGAAGGCCCCGAACTGGCGGTATGGCACGGCAAGATCGTTCACGCTGTGGCGCAAGGTCACGGTCTCGCGGGAAATGTCCATGAACAGCTTCTTGCGCGAGTTGTAGGTCAGCTCGTCCATGGTTTGCGGATAGACCCCATCCGGGTAGGTGTCACGGGCCGGGCCACGTTCCAGCGCCACCACGTGCAAGCCTGCCTCGGTCAGTTCCTTGGCCATGATCGCGCCGGTCCAGCCGAACCCGACAATGACCGCATCGACTTTCTTCATCACCTGGGCCATCGCTCAACCTCGCTCGCCACTGATGGATACCGGCGGGAATGGATAGCGCTCATCGCGCTCCACCCAATCCATGAAATCGGCGCGCGCGCCTGGGAAGCCGATCAGCTTCCAGCCGGCCAGCCCTTGGTTGCCACCGTGCAGGGGGTCGCTGAAGAAGCCTTCACGGGTATTGAGCCAGAGCATGGCGAAGAAGGTCACCGCCGGCACCGACGCAAGCGTTGCCTTGCCGCTGTCCAGCGCTTCCAGTGCCTGTTGCTGTTGGCCGGGGTTCAGCTTCGCGAACGGATTGCCCCATTGTGCGTTGCACCAGGCGTCGGCCTCCTGGATACCCAGGCGATAGATCTCCTGGGGGCTGAGCTTGAGCTGGTAGCCCAGCTCCGCCGGGGCATCCGGGCGGAACGGCCCCTGCATGTACCACAGGCCGCCGCTGCCATAGCGGGTATTGAGCTGACGGTCGATGAACTCCGGCACGCCCGCTTCGGCAGCGCCCGGGCCGAGCGCATCGGAGGGAATCAGCACAGCCACCGCGGCGTTGACGAAGGCCCACTCCTCGGCGGTGAAGAAGGTCGGCTGGTAGGCACGCGCCCCGCCCTTTTCAGGAGCAGCGGCAGGTGAGGGATCGGATGTTGGTTTGGCGGTCTCGGCGAGCACCACGCTGCCCATACCGGTGCTGGCGAGAGTCGCCACCGGGATGAGCGTCAGGGATTTTCGCAGGAACTCGCGCCGCGCCGGATGCGCGAAGGCAGGTTCGTCGTTGGACATGGTTCAGGCCTCTTCAATAGGTCAATCAGGTCATGCAAGGCATACGCTCCGTTGAGTCGGGGCTGTTGTTGTTTTGGGAGAAAGCATAGACATCGGTGGCTGTACCGCCCCTCGTGGGCAAGCCGCGAGGGGCACCACCTGGTTAACCTGCCCGGCGCGCCCAGGTCTGGGGGTTGACCAGGTTCGCCGGCCGCTCGCCCGCCAATGCCGCCAGCAAGTTGTCCACCGCACAGCGCGCCATGGCCTCGCGGGTCTCCTCGGTGGCCGAGCCGATGTGCGGGGTCACCACCAGGTTGTCCAGTTGCAACAGCGGCGAATTCGCCGGCAACGGCTCCTGGACGAAGACATCCAGTCCCGCACCGCGAATGCGCCGCTCACGCAAGGCCTGCAGCACAGCAGACTCGTCCAGCACACGGCCACGGGAGATGTTCACCAGGATCGCCGAAGGCTTCATCAGCGCCAGCTCAGGTGCACCGATGAGGTTCTCGGTCTGCGCGCTCAAGGGCACGCACAGGCAGACGAAATCCGACTCGGCCAGCAAGGCCTGAAGGCTGCGGTGACGTGCACCGTAGCGCGCCTCCACCTCGGGGCGCGGCTGACGGGCGTGATACAGCACCTGCATGCCAAAACCCGCATGGGCCCGGCGCGCCAGGGCTTCGCCGATGCGCCCCATGCCGACGATGCCAAGGGTCTTGCCCTGCACGTCGCAGCCAAACTGCGCAGGGCCTATCCCTGCGCGCCAGTGGCCGTCGCGAATCCAGCCATCCAGCTCGACCACCCGCCGGGCGCAGGCCAGCAGCAGGGCGAAACCGGTGTCGGCGGTGGTCTCGGTGAGCACGTCGGGGGTGTTGGTCAGCAAGACGCCGCGCCGGTCCAGCTCGCCGATGTCATAGTTGTCCACACCCACCGATACGCTGGAGACCACCTCCAGTTCTGGTGCCAGGTCGAGCAGTTCGCCACCCAGGCGCAGGCTCGCGCCAAGCAGGCCGTGGGTGCCTGGCAGCGCCGCCCGCAGACGGGCCAGGCCGTCGGCGGCCGGTGCTTCGATCAGGGTCACCTCGGTGTGGGCCTGCAGGCGCTGCATGAGCTCATCGGACAGGCGTTTGTAGAGGACGATGCGTTTCTTCATGGTTGGATCCTATTGACTCGGGGCCAGGCGCGAGCGCTGCACCTGCTGCGAAGGGTTGAGAACGGCGGTCAGGGCCACGGCCACCAGCAGCGCGCCGCACATGAACAGATAGGAAGCACCGGGGCCGCCGGTAGCGCCGTTGAGATAGCCCACCAACCAGGAGCCTGAGAACGAGCCCAAGGCCCCCATGCTGTTGATCAGCGCCATGGCACCGCCGGCGACATTGCTCGGCAGCAGCTCCGGGACGATGGCGAAGAACGGGCCATAGGGGGCGTACATGCAGGCGCCGGCAATCACCAGCAGCGCGTAGGACCACCAGAAGTGCTCGGTACCCAGGCTGTAGGAGCCATAGAAGGCCAGCGCGGCGATCAACAGCGGCGGCCAGACGAAGCGTTTGCGCTTTTGTATGCGGTCCGAGGCCCAGGAGACCCCCACCATGGCCAGCACCGCGCCCAGGTACGGCACCGCCGACAGCCAGCCGGCAGTGACGATGTCCAATGCAGCGGCCTGCTTGAGGATCGAGGGCAGCCACAGTACGAAGCCGTAGACCCCGATGCTCCAACAGAAGTACTGCAACGACAGGATGATCACCTTGGGCGAGCGGAAGGCTTCACGGTAGTTCTTCACCGGTTTGATGCCTTGCTGTTCAGCGGCCAGGGCCTCGCGCAACGCGGCCTTGTCTTGCTCGGCCAGCCACTTGGCCTGTTCCGGGCGGTCGTCCACCAGGCGCCACCAGATGAACGCCCAGAGCACGGCGGGCAATCCTTCGATAATGAACATCCATCGCCAGTCGAAATGCTTGACCAGGTAACCGGAGACCACCGACATCCAGAGAATGGTCACCGGGTTGCCGAGGATCAGAAACGTATTGGCCCGCGAGCGCTCGGCCCGGGTGAACCAGTGGCAGAGGTAGATCAGCATCGCCGGCATCACCGCTGCTTCGACTACGCCCAACAAGAAGCGGATGCCGATCAGCAGGTAGACGTCCTGGACCATCCCAGTGAGCGTCGCCAGCCCACCCCAGAGGATCAGGCTGACGAAAATCAGCTTCTTCACACTGCGCTTTTCGGCATAGATGGCGCCGGGAACCTGGAAGAAGAAATAACCGAGAAAGAACAGCGCCCCCAGTAGCGACGACAGCGCCGGGGTGATGTGCAGGTCATCGGCCATGCCTGAGGCCGCGGCGAAACCGTAGTTGGCGCGGTCCAGGTAGGCGAGGCTGTAGGTGATGAAGACGATCGGCATGATGTACCACCAACGCCGTGGAGCAATTCGGTCGATCTGCATGGTGTATCTCCTGAGCTTTTTGTTCTTGTTGCAACAGGTGCCGGCCAGGCCGGCAGGTTCGGTCGTCATGCGCTCGCGCGCATCTCGAAGGTGTCCAGCTCAAAGCGTTGCGGCAGCCCTTCCATGTCACCGCGCGATTGCACCGCGCGGCTACCGCACCAGTTGCCTCGCGCCACGGCGCGGCGCAGGTCGAGGCCTTCGAGCAAGGCGCTGATCACGCCGACGGCAAAGGCATCACCCGCCCCCACCGTGTCCACCACCTGGGCCACCGGCTGCGGCGCCACGATGCCCTCGGCGCCTTCGGCATCGCGGTAATACGCACCTTGCGCCCCAAGCTTGATTGCCACTCGCTGCACGCCATGCTCCAGGTAGAAGCCGGCAATGGCCTCGGGTGACTGCCGGCCGGTGAGCACACGCCCCTCCTCCAACCCGGGCAGCACCCAGTCGGCCTTGAACGCCAGGGCGTTGATTTCCTGCACCATGGTCTGCGCGTTCGGCCACAGCGACGGGCGTAGGTTCGGGTCGAAGGAAATACTCCGCCCACAGGCACGCATGGCATCCAGCAAGCTATGGGAAAGTTCGCGGCAAGACGCCGACAGCGCTGGCGGAATCCCCGTGGCATGCAGGTGCCGCGCTTTCAGCAGGCTTGGCCGTAGCACAGCGGGTGATAGGTGACTCGCCGCAGAACCGCGACGGAAGTACTCGACCTGAGGATCCTGTCCATCGTCGCAGCGGGCTTTGAGTTGAAAACCTGTGGGGTGTTCGGGATCGATTTCGACGTCATCGCAGCTCAGCCCCTCGCGGCGCAGGCTGGCGAGCACGAAGGCACCGAGCGAGTCGGCGCCCACCCGGCTCAGCCAGTTCACCTGCAAACCCAGGCGTGCCAGGCCGATGGCCACATTGCTGTCGGCCCCGGCGATGCGTTTGCCGAATCCCTCGACCAGGGCCAGCTCGCCGCACTGCTCGGCCACGAACATGGCCATGGTTTCACCGAAGCAAAGCACGTCCAGATCAGCCATGGCACACCTCCACCTCGAGCGCGGCCAGCTGTGCCACCTGCTCGCGGGTGAACGCCAGCAAATCGTCACTGACCAAGGGGTACTCGATGGCGCGCGGCACGTTCGGGGCAAAACAGCGCATCAGCTCGCGCCAATGGGCCAGATCGCTCGCTTGCGGAGGAACCGCCGCCAATCGACCATCCTTACGGCGCTCGACGGCCTTGCAATGCACGTAACGGACCCAGGGCCCCAAGGCACGCGCCGCCTGCAGGGGGGACTCGTCCTGCCAGTACCAGTTGCCGATGTCGAAGGTCATGCCCGGCGCCAGGCCTTGGTTGGCGGCACGCTGGAAGAAGTTCAGCAACGGTTGCAAGCGCCCGCCTTGAACGGTCTGGTCGTTCTCCACGAACAGCGCGGGTCCCTGTCCCAGCAATGGACGCAGAGCCTCGAGGTCGCAGTGGTCGTGATAGTGGCCAAGGGAGACCTTCAGCGCCACAGCGCCAACCTGACCGGCCAACTGCAGTCGAGCGGCCACCTCCGGCTCCAGGCTGCCATCCTCGCGCCACAGTTCCAGCGGGGTGGAGAACAGGCTCTCCAGGCCGAGCGCAGTACTGGCATTGGCAAGTTCAGCGGCATCGGGCCAGGCCTCGAACAACTCCTCACGCCACTCCACGCGGCGCGCGCCGGCTGCGGCCAGCAGAGGCAGGTAAGCGATCTGGCCTTGGCGCCTTACGGTATCGGCGCCAAAGCTCGACAGGCTGATGGAAACAGGGTTCGCGTGCATTGTCGTTGTCCTTGTTCTTGTCGAATGAAACCGGTTTCATTTCCAGGTAAAAAACAGCGCGACACGCAGGCCGCGCTGTTTTTCAGTCAATCGGTCGGCTGGAGCCTCGAACGATGAGCTCAGCCCGCAGGTCCAGGCGGCGGGCGGGTAGCTGGCTGCCTTGCATACGCTCCAGCAAGCACTGGAATGCAGCGGCACCAATGCGCTCGGTGGGCTGGGCCAAGGCCGTGATTCCGCTCCCGACCAAGGGGTACCAGTCCAGATCATCGAGGGCGACCAGGCCCAGGTTGTGGAATGGATGCTCACCCCGACCATGCAGATGGCCCATGACTTCGAGGGTCGCCACGCCGTTACAGCTGAACAGCGCCTGCGGGCCATGGCCAGCACCCGCCAGAAACCCTGTCAACTGCTCCGGCAAGCGATGGCTCACTTCCAGGACCTGCCCGCGCAAGCCAGGGCGCCGAGCGATGGACGCCTGGAACGCAGACACCCGCTCCTGACGCGAACTGGTGCCATCGAGGGGTTCGGTGACCGCCAGGATGTCGCGATACCCCTGCCCCTGCAGGTGCTCCAATGCTTGTTCGACGGCATCGGCGTTGTCCAGGCCCACCAGGTCGGTCTGCAGTTCAGCCAGTTGCCGGTCCACCAGCACCATCGGCAGTTCGCGGCCCAGGCTGGCCAATTCGCCCGCATGGTGGCCAAGGGTGTTCACGATCAGGCCATCGACGTTGTACGACTGCAGCGCCTGCAGGTGCAGACACTCCTGTTCGTCATCACAATCGGTATTGCACACCACCAGGCTGTAGCCATGCTGGCGGCAAGCCAGTTCGACGCCATGCATCACCGCCACGGAATAAGGGTTGCGAATATCGGCCAGGAGCATGCCGATCAAGCCCGTGCGACCCCGCTTGAGCGCGCTGGCCATGCGGTTGGGGCGATAACCAAGCCGCTCGATCACAGCCTCGATACGCTGGGCGGTGGCATCGGCGAGCAATTGCCGGTCGCCGCCGATGTAGCGCGAGACCGTGGCCTTGGAAACGCCGGCAGCCTGGGCCACCTCGCTGATAGTGACCCGCCCGCGGGCAGGAGCATGCATCTTGTTCACCCTATGACCTTCTTGTCTGTACTTATGGGCAGGGTTATGAAAACGGTTTCAATAAATCAGGGATAAGGATTTTCGTCAATCGAAATCCCGAGCTCGATGGCTGGGTGGATGATTGACTCTCAAGATTGAAAGGCGAGAACAGTAATGAAAGCATTACCAGAAGATGGCGTCCCCGGCAGGAATCGAACCTGCATCAAGGCCTTAGGAGGGCCCCGTTCTATCCATTAAACTACGAGGACGGATAGGCCGGACTCCCGCGCGAGGGAGTTCCGCTTGTGACGCTTCGCAACAGCCACGGCGGCGCGTGAAGCGGCGAGCATCTTAACCAGCACTCGACCGTTTGTCATGCCTGAATCGGCTTTTTGGCCGTAGCCCTTTTCGACAACGACAGCCTGGACAAGACCTGCCGATCGCCCCTCGCAGACCGGTGCGCCTAGACAGCCGGGGCCATGCCCCCCACCTCGATCACTCCCTCCTCGGTCAGCAGATGCAACAAGGCCTCAACGGTGTCAGCCAGGGATGTCGAGTTGTCCAGCACATGCACGCCCTGGGTATCACCTATCTGCAGCAAGGCGTTGCGCGCCAGGCGCTGCTCGATCTGCTCGGCTGTCTCCCGTCCTCTGGCCAGCAAGCGCTGACGCAGCACCTGTGGCGCCACCTCCAAGCGAATGGCCAGCAGGTGCGGATAGCGCCGCCGCGCCTCCGGCAGATAGCCACGAGATCCATTGACCAGGACATGACGCCCACTGGACAGCCATTCATTCACTTGCACTGGAATACCGTATTGCAGGCCGTTGGCCTGCCAGTGCATGGCAAACGCCCCACCCTCGCGCATCTGCTCGAACGCTTCGGGGCTGACGCCATGGGCTGCCTCCCCTCTGGATTCGGCCGAACGGGTGATGACGCGCCTGGCGACTTCGACGCCGTTTTCCAGTAATTGCGCACGCGCAGCATCAATCAGGGAATCTTTTCCCGATCCAGACGGTCCTATCAGAAATATCAGGCGACCGCCCAGCCGGGACGCACCGCTTGCGTCATGTCGCATAGCCACTATGCTCAAGTGAGGGAACCTGCGTATTTTAAGGATTTTCTATGGCCATTGCTGACTTTTGACAGATTTTGGCGGCATTAATCTGACAGCCGTATATCTCGAAAAAAGCAAAACTTTTCAAACCAGTACTCATTTCTGATAATTGGTACTGGCAAAAAGCCTTTATTCGGATCACTATTTGTCACAGAATTGACGCCAATGAAACGGCGGCCATAGGGCAAGATGAGCACCCAGAATGAGAACCCGGTTGAACATTTTGTCGCCGTCACGGTCGTAGCCACCACCGTGCGGCCAATTTGAGAACCGCTTCCCCTGAACCAGAAAAACCGGTCAATGTATATGCGCCCAATGAAACAGGCTATCTATTCAAGCCGCACCGCTGACAAGTTCGTCGTCCGCCTGCCAGACGGAATGCGTGAGCGCATTGCCGAGGTAGCGCGCAACCACCACCGCAGCATGAACTCCGAGATCATCGCCCGCCTGGAACAAAGCCTCATCCAGGAAGGTGCGTTGGGCGACGAGCTGAGCATGCGCCTGGACAGCCCAGAGCTGAGCCTGCACGAGCGAGAGCTCCTGCAACGCTTCCGCCAACTCTCCCACCGCCAGCAGAACGCGCTGGTCGCCCTGATCGCTCACGATGTGGAAATGGCTGCAGACGCTTCCTGAGTTGTTGCATCACCCACGAAAAAGCCAGCTCAACGCTGGCTTTTTTTTGTTCTGGATTTGGCACGGATGCTCAGAGCAGGAACAAGGTGGCCAGCCCCAGGAAGATGAAGAAGCCACCACTGTCGGTGACGGCAGTGATCATGACGCTCGAACCCATCGCAGGGTCGCGCCCCAAACGGGTCAGGGTCATCGGAATCAGCACCCCCATCAATGCAGCGAGCAGCAGGTTCAGCGTCATAGCGCCGGTCATCACCAAGCCTAGCGACCAACTGCCATAGAGCCAGAAGGCCACGATACCTATCACCCCGCCCCAGATCAGGCCATTGAGCAGCGAAACCGCCAATTCCTTGCGCATCAGGCGGCTGGTGTTACCCGGCGAGACCTGGTCCAACGCCATGGCACGTACGATCATGGTGATGGTCTGATTGCCCGAGTTGCCACCGATACCCGCCACGATCGGCATCAAAGCCGCCAATGCGACCAGCTTCTCGATGGAGCCTTCGAACAGGCCAATCACCCGCGAGGCCACGAACGCAGTGATCAAGTTGATGGCCAGCCACGCCCAGCGGTTGCGCAACGAACGCCAGACCGAGGCGAAGATATCTTCCTCTTCGCGCAGACCCGCCATGTTGAGCACTTCGCTCTCACTCTCTTCGCGGATCAGGTCGACCATTTCGTCGATGGTCAGACGACCGATCAGACGGTCGCTCTTGTCCACCACCGGCGCGGAAACCAAGTCATAACGCTCGAAGGCCTGGGCAGCATCGTAGGCATCTTCCTCGGGATGGAAGGACACCGGGTCATTGGCCATGACCTCCGCGACTTTCTTCTCCGGGTCATTGACCAGCAGGCGCTTGATCGGCAGCACGCCTTTGAGAATGCCGTCGTAGTCGACCACGAACAGTTTGTCGGTATGACCCGGCAGCTCCTTGAGCCGACGCAGGTAGCGCAACACGACCTCCAGGCTGACGTCTTCGCGGATGGTCACCATCTCGAAGTCCATCAGTGCACCGACCTGCTCCTCGTCGTAGCTCAGGGCCGAGCGGACGCGCTCGCGCTGCTGAGCATCGAGGCTTTCCATCAATTCATGGACAACATCTCGCGGCAGCTCCGGCGCCAGGTCGGCCAGTTCGTCCGCGTCCATCTCCTTGGCCGCGGCGAGCAGCTCGTGATCGTCCATGTCGGCGATCAAGGTCTGGCGCACAGCATCGGAGACTTCAAGCAAGATGTCGCCGTCACGCTCAGAGCGCACCAACTGCCATACCGTCAGGCGGTCTTCCAGCGGGAGGGCTTCGAGGATGTAGGCGATGTCGGCGGGGTGCAGATCGTCAAGCTTGCGCTGCAGCTCGACCAGGTTCTGGCGGTGGACAAGGTTTTCCACCAGGTCGTGGTGATGACCTTCCTGACGGTGCGTCAGGTCCTCGACCACCCGCTGGCGCTGCAACAGTTCGATCACCTGGGCCAGGCGATCCTGCAGGCTCTCTTGGGCTTTCTTTACTTCTACTTCGGTCATAGGCGAACTCCACTCCCAGCAGCGGAGCACGCCGGGAGAATCAATCGGTCAGATCTAGCTTGGTAAATCGTGTTATCGAGTAACTACTGGGTAAGTCCATGGTGGTATTCCACTAGCCCCGGCGGGGCTGACGGGCGCAATCATACACTGCATCAGCTGTCAGATCGCTTAAAATTTTGGCCAGAACAATCGTTTGCGCGATAAAGCTACGACAACGCTCGAAACCAACAGTGCGACGGCGGTAAGAAAAGAAAAAGCACATACGACAGAATGTGTCCGACCTGACGACGCTGCTCTTCAGAGGTGCCATCCTTGAAAAGAGCTTAGTTCGACATTCTTGACAATTCAGCGATACGGAAAAACAAAAAGCCCGCTCAAATTGAGCGGGCTTCTTGATATATGGCGGACTCAGGAGGATTCGAACCTCCGACCGCTCGGTTCGTAGCCGAGTACTCTATCCAGCTGAGCTATGAGTCCGTAGGTGGTATTTTTTAGACCAGATTACCACTGGTGATGAACTGCTTTGACTTAACAAAACCGCCCATTAAATGGCGGACTCAGGAGGATTCGAACCTCCGACCGCTCGGTTCGTAGCCGAGTACTCTATCCAGCTGAGCTATGAGTCCGTGTCTTGCCGCGCATTATAGTTCGCTGAATCGTTTTGCCAAGCACTTTTTCGTTTAATTTCAACTACTTAAGTGACTAGGCCAATTACAGCGCCCTACACGAAAAATGGCGGTGAAGGGGGGATTCGAACCCCCGATACCCTTATGAGGTATACTCCCTTAGCAGGGGAGCGCCTTCGGCCACTCGGCCACCTCACCGCAACACGGGGCGTATAATAACCAGACCCTTCCCCGTTTGCAAACCCTTTTTTGAAAAAAAATCGATAAAAATTAAAGGGTTGGTTCTTCGTCCTTCTCTTTCTTGATCCGCAGGTAGATTTCTTCGCGGTGAACAGCCACTTCTTTAGGGGCGCTCACGCCAATGCGCACCTGGTTGCCTTTGACACCCAGGACCGTCACGGTGATCTCACCGTCTCCAATGATCAGGCTCTCGGCGCACCGACGAGTCAGAATCAACATAACTTTCTCCTCACGCAATTCAATCAGGGACAACAGTCTGTAATGGGTCGGGCCAAGATAGGGAACAGCTCCGGGCCCGGGTGAGCCGCAGCGCACAGCGGGACAGGCGCCTGCGCAACAGCCAGAAACGCGAAGGGCGCGGCAAGCCGCGCCCCTCCAGGCAGCGTCTTACTCGCCCTGTCGGGCAGGAGCGTCAAGTTCGAACGCGGTATGCAGCGCGCGAACGGCCAGCTCCAGATACTTCTCTTCGATGACGACCGAGACCTTGATCTCGGAGGTGGAGATCATCTGGATGTTGATGCTCTCCTTCGCCAATGCTTCGAACATGCGGCTGGCGACGCCCGCGTGGGAGCGCATGCCAACGCCGACGATGGAAACCTTGGCGATGTTGGTGTCACCGATCACTTCACGCGCACCGATTTCACGGGCGGTGTTCTCCAGTACGCTATGCGCCTTCTCATACTCGTTACGGTGCACGGTGAAGGTGAAGTCGGTGGTGTTATCGTGCGAGACGTTCTGCACGATCATGTCGACTTCGATGTTCGCCGCGCTGATCGGACCGAGGATCTTGAAGGCAACGCCCGGGGTATCCGGCACGCCGCGAATGGTCAGCTTGGCTTCATCACGGTTGAAGGCGATACCGGAAATGATCGGCTGTTCCATGGATTCCTCTTCATCAATGGTAATGAGGGTACCCGGACCCTCCTTGAAGCTGTGCAGCACGCGCAGCGGAACGTTGTACTTGCCTGCGAACTCGACCGAACGGATCTGCAGCACCTTGGAGCCGAGGCTGGCCATTTCCAGCATCTCTTCGAAGGTGATCTTCTCCAGACGCTGTGCCTGCGGCACTACGCGCGGGTCGGTGGTGTAGACACCATCGACATCGGTGTAGATCTGGCACTCGTCGGCCTTGAGCGCTGCCGCCAGGGCCACGCCGGTGGTGTCGGACCCCCCACGACCGAGGGTGGTGATGTTGCCGTGCTCGTCGACACCCTGGAAACCTGCCACCACGACCACGCGACCGGCCTTGAGGTCGGCACGAATCTTCTGGTCGTCGATCTGCAGGATGCGCGCCTTGTTGTGCGCGCTATCGGTGAGGATTCGCACCTGGTTGCCGGTGTAGGAAACTGCCGGCACGCCACGCTTGATCAGGGCCATGGTCAACAGGGCAATAGTCACCTGTTCGCCAGTCGATACGATCACATCCAGCTCACGCGGGACGGGGTGATCGGTAATCTGCTTGGCCAGGTCGATCAGGCGATTGGTTTCTCCGCTCATGGCCGACAGCACTACCACCAGGTCGGTGCCTTGGTCGCGGAATTTCTTGACCTTGTCGGCAACCTGCTCGATCCGCTCGATGGAACCGACAGAGGTGCCGCCAAATTTCTGTACGATCAACGCCATTTCAAAGCTGCCTCAGCCCACGATGGGCACCCAATAAACAATCCATCACGCCGAGGCCCACTACTAGACAGTGGGCCTCGGTCATCTCAAAGCCCCTGCTCGGCGAACGGCACGGCCAGGGCCAGGGCATCGTCCAGCGCGGCGACGTCGACGCCACCACCCTGAGCCATGTCCGGACGGCCACCGCCCTTGCCACCGACTTTCGCAGCGGCCTGTTTCATCAGGTCACCAGCCTTGAGTTGGCTGGAGAGGTCCTTGGTCACGCCGGCCACCAGCACGACCTTGCCCTCATGCTCGCTGCCCAGCAGGATCACTGCGTGGCCGAGCTTGTTCTTCAGTTGATCGACGAGGGCCAACAGGGCCTTGCCGTCCTGCCCATCCAGGCGTGCGGCAAGCACCTTGGCGCCCTTGACCTCAACGGCCGCGTTGGAGAGATCGTCCCCGGCGGCGCTGGCGGCCTTGGCCTGCAGCTGCTCGAGCTGCTTTTCCAACTGACGGTTGCGCTCAAGCACAGCCGACAGCTTGTCGATCAGGTTGTCACGATTGCCCTTGACCAACTGCGCGGCTTCTTTGACCTGCTCTTCGGCAGTGTTCAGGTAGGCCAGCGCAGCGGCGCCGGTGATCGCTTCGATACGGCGTACGCCAGAGGCCACGCCGCCTTCGCTGATGATCTTGAACAGGCTGATATCGCCGGTGCGCTTGGCATGGATACCACCGCACAGCTCTACCGAGAAGTCCCCGCCCATGGTCAATACGCGCACGGTATCGCCGTACTTCTCGCCGAACAGGGCCATGGCGCCCTTACGCTTGGCGGTCTCGATATCGGTGACTTCGGTTTCCACCGGCGTGTTCTTGCGCACTTCGCGGTTGACGATGTCTTCCAGCGCCTTGATCTGCTCGGGCTTCACCGCTTCGAAGTGGCTGAAGTCGAAACGCAGACGCTGGCTGTCGACCAGCGACCCCTTCTGCTGGACATGCTCGCCCAGTACCTGACGCAGCGCTTCGTGCAGCAGGTGAGTGGCGGAGTGGTTCAGCGAGGTGGCGTGCTGCACGTCGGCATCGACGCGCGCCTCGACCTCGGCACCGACACTCAGCGCGCCACTGGCGACCACGCCGTGGTGCAGGAAGGCGCCACCGGTCTTGGTGGTGTCACGCACATCGAAGCGCACGCCGCCGGCCTGCAGGTACCCGGTGTCACCCACCTGGCCACCGGACTCGGCATAGAACGGGGTGCGATCCAGAATCACGACGCCCTGCTCGCCTTCGCCCAGCTGCTCGACAGCCTGGCCGTCCTTGTAGAGGGCAATGACCTTACCCTGGCCTTCAGTGGCGCTGTAGCCGAGGAAGTCAGTGGCGACGTCGACCTTCACCAGGCTGTTGTAGTCCATGCCGAAGGCGCTGGCGGAGCGGGCACGCTCGCGCTGGGCCTCCATCTCGCGCTCGAAGCCGGCCTCGTCGATGGTCAGCTCGCGCTCGCGGGCGATGTCGGCGGTCAGGTCCATGGGGAAGCCGTAGGTGTCGTACAGCTTGAACACCACATCGCCGGGCACCACGTCGCCCTTGAGCTGGGCCAGGTCCTGCTCGAGGATGCGCAGGCCTTGCTCCAGGGTCTTGGCGAACTGCTCTTCCTCAGTCTTGAGGACGCGCTCGATGTGCGCCTGCTGAGCCTTGAGTTCAGGGAAGGCTTCGCCCATCTCGGCCACCAGGGCAGCGACGATCTGATAGAAGAAGCTGCCCTTGGCACCGAGCTTGTTACCGTGGCGGCATGCACGACGGATGATGCGGCGCAGCACATAGCCGCGGCCCTCGTTGGACGGCAGTACGCCATCGGCGATCAGGAAGCCGCAGGAACGGATGTGGTCGGCGACGACTTTCAGCGACGGCTGATCGTCGTTGCTGCAACCGATGGCCTTGGCCGCGGCGGCCAACAGGCTGCGGAACAGGTCGATCTCGTAGTTCGAGTGCACGTGCTGCATGACCGCACTGATGCGCTCCAGGCCCATGCCGGTGTCCACCGACGGAGCCGGCAGCGGGTGCAGGACGCCATCGGCAGTGCGGTTGAACTGCATGAAGACGTTGTTCCAGATCTCGATGTAGCGGTCGCCGTCTTCCTCAGGCGAGCCGGGTGGGCCGCCCCAGATGTCCGGGCCGTGATCGTAGAAGATCTCGGTGCAAGGACCGCACGGGCCGGTATCGCCCATGGTCCAGAAGTTGTCGGAGGCGTACGGTGCGCCCTTGTTGTCACCGATGCGCACCATGCGCTCGGCCGGCACGCCGACCTCCTTGGTCCAGATGTCGTAGGCTTCGTCGTCGCTGGCGTAGACGGTGACCCAGAGTTTTTCCTTGGGCAGGTTCAGCCACTTGTCCGACGTGAGGAAGGTCCAGGCGAAAGTGATCGCGTCACGCTTGAAGTAGTCACCGAAGCTGAAGTTGCCCAGCATTTCGAAGAAAGTGTGGTGACGGGCGGTATAGCCGACGTTTTCCAGGTCGTTGTGCTTGCCACCGGCGCGCACGCACTTCTGGCTGCTCACGGCACGGGTGTAGGCGCGCTTTTCCTGGCCGAGGAAGCAGTCCTTGAACTGGTTCATGCCAGCATTGGTAAACAGCAGGGTCGGGTCATTGCCCGGAATCAGGGAGCTGGAGGCGACTCGAGTGTGCCCCTGCTCCTCGAAGAAGCGAAGGAAGGCTTCACGGATTTCTGCGCTTTTCATAGGTTCTTCCACGGAAACGGCGGCCGTTTGGGCTAATACGTCGAATCGACGAAACGACGGCAAAGGGCGCCATTATATCCAGCCTGAACGGGAGATACAGTGTGTTTGTACACCAGAACGGCAATCGGCGGATGAAAAGCCGTTCATGAGCACGGCCAGGACGGAAAAGCAGACCTGCAGGCCCACCCATGCGGTACATAAGCAACACCTGACCCGCGCATTGGAATGGGATCCTGCCGACCCACCCTCGCTACCGGAGCATTCCATGCCTGAGCTGAACCTCTCCAAACTCCACTCGGACCCGCATCCGCTACCCCACGGCATCATGCAGGCCAACCCGAGACCGATCTACTACATCGACGCACGGGAACCCGGCCACTCGCAAACCGCCTTCGACAATAACGAAGACAACCCTCAGCAGCAGACCGAGGTCAAGTACATCCAGGCCGACGAAAATGTGCGAATCACCCTCGAACGCACCTATCCATTGGGGCGGCGCTATCGCCGCAGCACCCAGAACAGCGAGCTGCTGGTGTTCAACGTGGCCCCGCGTACGCTGCGCGCGGATGAGCAGCAAAAGCGCATACGTATCGCCCCTCGCGAATGCCTGCTGGAAGTGACCATCAACGATGCGGTATTCATGGTCGCCGCGCATACCGCCCAAGCCATCGCCATTCGCCTCACCGATGGCAATCACCACCTCGTCATCGCCCCGCAGGTGAAGAAGACGGTGCTGATCGACATGATAGGGAGCGGCAACAGGATCGAGACCGGCGCAGGTATCGCCCACATCGACGCCCATACCGGCACGCACCAGATTGTGGTCGGTAGCGGCCCGGTACTCATCGACAAGGGCGACGCGGTTATCAACATCACGGGGCACCGCCTGCTTGGCAGCGAGTCCTCCAGGGTCGACCTCTACCGTGATACCGAAAACGATGCACGACTAGCCCGACCAGTGATGCCCGAACATCAGGCCCTGGGCAATATCGGTGTGCGAGTGACGGGTAGCGACCCGTTCAGGCAAGCGGCACAGGATGCGCTGGAGCTCCTGCGCAAACTACCCTGCGGCCAGGCGCTGCTGGCGGCCCTGGATAAAAAGGCCGGGCAGTCCGGGGCACCAATCAGCGTGATCGAAGCATCCAGACACCAATTCACGACCTATACACCCAGCGACCACGAAGAAGATGAGGACGAAAGCCACTTCATCATCGACGAAAACCAGAGTAGCTGGGGCTACAGCGGCGGCACCCTGGCATACAACCCAGGCTGGTCGAGCGCTGCGCAACTGCCACTACTCGACCTGTATCGCTGCCTGTGCCAAGGCTGGAACTCGATGTCAGGCACCGTCTTTCCGGGCCAGACCGAGGTTCAAGGCAAAAACGGCGCTTATCCGATGGACAACCTGCTGCTGCAGAGCATCGGCTTACCCACCGATTGCAAGTTCACATTCGGCGGCAGCACCCTCCTGAACACCAACCCACCCGCCTTCACTGAAAACGGACTGCGCCAGGCGTTGCAACTGGAGCTGCGCACACAGCCGTGAGCCCAGTGTATCGGGGCCAGCTCAGCCTAGTCGCTGGCCGGAGTCAGGAACGATCAGAATCCCCGCCCTGAGGCCATTCTTGACCTTGGGGTTAGGGAAGATGATACGTGCCCCCTCCTCCTCGACGATCCAGCGCATCTCGGCCAGGTCTTCGGCCAGCAGGTAGCCCTTGCTCAGCTCGGAGAAGTTCTCGATATCCGCCGGCAGGTGCAGGTGGAAGCCGTCGCTGTGCTTGATGATCTCACGGGCGACGCTGAACAGTTGCAAGCCGTCGAGATTGTCGTCGCCCTCGGGTTCGTTGCCCTCAATGATCTGCAGCAAGCGCGCCTGCAGACGGTCGAGGTTGACCTGCTGGTTATGGCCGAACGGTCGCGCCTTGCCCAGCTCCAGGGTGAAAGCCTCGGCTTCCAGCTGCTCGTAGGTGAAAGCGCTGAAAGTGATCGATGACTTGTTCTGCAGCAACACCGCTTCCATGCCCGCAGCGTTCAGGCGGGCCAGCTCATGACGGGAATGGCGACGCCCTTCCTTGTACGGATACAGCGCGAACTGCTCGATCTTCGAGCCACGGATCGCCGTGTGGAGGTCGTAATGAAGGCGTGTACGCCCCGGCAGGCTGAAGAACACCCGGGCAAATTGCTCCAGCTCCGCCGCACGCAAGGCCTCGGCGCCACTGGACAGCTCATGCCGACCATTGAACAGGCGGTTGATGTCCTGCTCGACGTAACGCTCCCCCTTGCGGATCGCCTCGGGGTTGCCGAACAGGAACAGCACGCGCGCCCGCGGCTTGATGTCGCCACGGGCCACGCCATGGAGCAGCTCGTCGAGCAGCTCGATGGGCGCGGTTTCATTGCCATGGATACCGGCCGAGAGCAGCAAGTCCAGACCGTTGTCCTTGCCTTCGGGCGGGCGCACCTCGAGGGCGCCCTCCCCCAGCCAGCGCAAGCGCACACCCTCGACCGTCACTTGCGTCTTCTCGGCCGGTTCGTGATTGGCCAGGGTCAGGTCAAGCAGTTTTCCGAGGGCGAGCATAGGGCATTTCCTTAGTGATGGTGACCGCAGTCCGGGCCATGCACGTGGTCGTCGTCACCGACTTCAGCCGGCTCCATTTCCAGCTGCAAGCTGACCAGGTTGGTGGCCATCGGGCGCAGCAGCAGGTTGGCGTACTCGGCGTCGCCCTCCTCCACGTCGACGCCGATCAACAGCTGGCCGCGGCCATCCTGCTGGATCCAGACTTCCTTGCCTTGCCATACCACAGCAAAGCGAGTGCAGGAGGTTTCCAGCTGGGTACCATCGTTGTCTTCAAGGATCAGCCGCAGGGCATCGGACATTGCAAGTTCTCTCTCAAGGTTGGCGTTGGAATGGATAGACCGAACCCAGTTTCAGGATTTGAGTCAGTTCATCCAGTGCCGTACGGCATTCGTCCAGCAGTTGCGGGTCGGCCAGGTCCGCTTCGCCCAAGCGATCGCGGTAGTGTTTGTCGACCCACTGGACCAAGGTTTCGTACAGCGGCGCGGTCATGATAACGCCTGGATTGACCGCCGCCAGTTCGTTGTCCTTCAAAGCGACCCGCAGACGCAGGCATGCGGGGCCTCCGCCGTTCTGCATGCTCTGCTTGAGGTCGAACACCTTGACCTCCTTCACCGGGCCGCCCTGGCTGGTCAATTGCCCCAGGTAGGACCATACCCGCTCGTTGTTACGGCACTCTTCCGGCACCACCAGCAGCATGGAACCATCATCGCGGCTGAGCAGCTGGCTGTTGAACAGGTAGGAGCGCACCGCGTCCTCCACTGTCACTGCAGCCCGCGGCACGCGGATCGCCTGAAAATTGCCGCCCTTGCTGGCCAGTTTAGCCTGCAGTTGGCCAAGCACCGTATCGGTCTCGAGGAAGGCGTCCTCGTGATAGAACAGCACCTCGCCATTGCCCACCGAAATCACGTCGTTGTGGAACACCCCCTGGTCGATCACCGCCGGGTTCTGTTGAGCGTAGACCACGCCCTCATCGGCGAGCCCGTGCAGCCGCGCCACGGCCTGGGAAGCTTCCAGGGTCTGACGCGCCGGATACTTCTGTGGCGCGGGGTAGCGGCTGTCGAAGGCACTGCGCCCATAGACGAAGAACTCCACGCCCGGCTCGCCATAGGTGCGGCAGAAGCGCGTATGGTTGGCCGCACCTTCGTCACCGAACTGGGCGACTGCCGGCAGGGCCTCGTGGTGGGCGAAGTGCTTTGCGTCCGCGAACATGGCGCCCAGCACGCGGCTGGTGGTGGGATGCTCGATGCTGCGGTGGTACTTGCAGTTCAGGTTGGCGGCCGTGAAGTGCACGCGGCCATCGGCAGTGTCGGCGCTGGGGCTGACGGTGGCGGCGTTGGCCACCCACATGCTCGAGGCCGAGCAACTGGCCACCAGCAGGGGCATGGCCTCCTGCGCGGCGCGGCGGATCACCTCGGCATCGCTGCCGGTGAAGCCCAGGCGGCGCAGGGCCGCAACGTCCGGACGTTCCTGCGGGGCCAACACGCCCTGCTTGAAGCCCATGTCGGCCAGCGCCTTCATCTTCGCCAGGCCTTGGCGGGCCGCCTCACGTGGGTTGGACTGCTGCTGGCTGTTGCTCTGCGAAGCCACGTTACCGTAGGACAGGCCGCCGTAGTTGTGGGTAGGCCCCACCAGGCCATCAAAATTCACTTCGTAGGATTTCATCGGCTAGGCTCCGAGACCTGTTGTTATAGGGTGACGCCCGGCGTCAAGGTCGCCGGCAGGGTGAGGCTCGCGGTCTCCAGCGAAGCCACTGGGTAGGCGCAATAATCGGCTGCATAGTAGGCACTGGCGCGGTGGTTGCCGCTGGCCCCGACGCCACCGAACGGCGCGCTGCTCGCGGCGCCGGTCAGCTGTTTGTTCCAGTTGACGATGCCGGCGCGGCTGCGCAGCCAGAAGTACTGATAGCGCGCCCGGGAGTCGGACAGTAGCCCCGCGGCCAGGCCGTACTGGGTGTTGTTGGCCTCATCGATCGCGGCATCGAAATCGCTGTAGCGGATCACCTGCAGCAGCGGGCCGAAGAACTCTTCGTCCGGGCGTTCGGACACAGCGGTTACATCGATGATGCCGGGGGTCAGCAAGGCAGCGTCAGCCTGAGGCTGGGTCATTTCCAGCAGCGCCACGGCGCCCTTGCCCACCAATTCGGCCTGGGCAGCCAGCAGTGCACGGGCAGCCTGCAGCGAAATCACAGAGCCCATGAACGGCGCCGGCTGCTGATCGAAGGCGCCGACGCTGATGGCACGGCTGACCTCGACCAGGCGTTTGAGCAGCGCATCGCCCCAGTCGCCTTGCGGCACCAGCAGGCGGCGCGCGCAGGTGCAACGCTGGCCGGCGGAAATGAAGGCCGACTGGATGATGGTGTAGACCGCAGCGTCCAGGTCCTGGACCTCGTCCACCACCAACGGATTGTTGCCGCCCATCTCCAGGGCGAGGATCTTGTCCGGACGGCCGGCGAACTGCTGGTGCAACAAATTGCCGGTACGGCTGGAGCCCGTGAAGAACAGACCATCGATACCGGGATTGGCGGCCAGCGCGACACCCGTCTCACGGGCGCCCTGCACCAGGTTGAGCACGCCTGCCGGAAGCCCTGCCTCGATCCAGCATTTGAGGGTCAGCTCGGCGACCTTGGGCGTCAGTTCGCTGGGCTTGAACACCACGCAGTTGCCTGCCAGCAAGGCCGGGACGATATGGCCGTTGGGCAGATGGCCAGGGAAGTTGTAGGGGCCGAACACCGCTACGACACCATGGGGCTTGTGACGCAGCACCGCGGTGGCATCGGCCAGCGGCCCGCTCTTCTCGCCAGTGCGCTCACGGTAGCTTTGCACCGAGATGGCGACTTTGTTGACCATGCTGGTGACTTCGGTGGCCGACTCCCACAGGGGCTTGCCGGTTTCCTCGCCAATGCAACGGGCCAGTGCATCACCCTGGGCTTTGAGCTTCTCGGCAAAGGCTTCCAGCACGCTGATGCGCGCATCCAGGCTCAACTGCGCCCAGGCCGGAAACGCCTCGCGCGCCGCCTTTACGGCAGCCTCCACCTGGGCCTGGTCGGCGCCCTGCCCTTCCCAGACCACCGCCTGGGTAACCGGGTTGAGCGATTGCAGGGCCTGGCCCTGCCCGGCCTGCCATTGGCCGGCGATGTAATGGGTCGTCATTTATTGGGCCTCCCGGCTGGCGGACAGCGTCACGGCGCGCACACTGTCGCCGGCTCCCAGGCGCAGGCGCTTGGCGGTCTGCGGATCGACCACCAGGGTGCCGGCCGCCAGGCGTGCCGGCGCCGCGGTGATGCGGCAATCCTCGCGCTTGCGGTTGTGAATCAGGTAAGGGGTCGCGTCGTCACCTGGCGTACCGACCGCCAGCACCAGGGTCTGGCTTTCGCGCACGGCCCGGATCTTCGAGGTTTCGCATTCGATGGCGGGGCCTGCGTCGAAGATGTCGACATAGCCCTGGTAGCTGAAGCCCTCGCGCTTGAGCATGGCCAGCGCAGGCTCGGTATCCGGGTGCACGCGACCGATGATGTTGCGCGCCGCCTCGGACAGGAAGCAGGTGTACAGCGGGAATTTGGGCATCAGTTCGGCGATGAAGGACTTGTTGCCCACGCCAGTGAGGTAGTCGGCCTGGCTGAACTCCATCTTGAAGAAGTGCCGCCCCAGGCTTTCCCAGAACGGCGAGCGACCATTCTCGTCGGACATGCCGCGCATCTCGGCGATGATCTTGTTACCGAACAGCTCAGGGAACTCGGCGATGAACAGCATGCGCGCCTTGGACAGCAGGCGACCATTGAGGCCACTTCGGTAGTCGCCGCGCAAGAACAGCGAGCACAGCTCGGAGTTGCCGGTCAGGTCGTTGGCCAGGAACAGCGTCGGGATTTCGCGGTAGATCTTCAGCTCCTGGGAGGCGCTGACGGTCAGGCCGACCCGGTAGTTGTACCAGGGCTCACGCAGGCCGACGGCACCGGCGATGGCGCAGATGCCGACCACCAGGCCTTCATCGTTCTCCAGTACGAACAGGTAGTCGGTATCAGCGCGCTCGGCCTCGCCACGGAAGCTCTTCTCGGCCCAGCCGACGCGATGTCCGAGACGGCCTTCATTGGCCGGCAACGTGGTCAGGCCGGTACCGGTGCTGCGTGCCAATTCGATCAGCGCGGGTAAGTCGCTGCTGCGTACGGGACGAACGATCATGCTATCTCCTTGTGCGGCGGCTCGTGCCTGCCGCGAATCTCTCTGAACCGGCGCCCCGACACGGGCGGGCCGGGTGCAGGCTTAGACGGCGACCAGACGGACGCTGCCGCCCTCACCGACCCCCAGGGCGTCGGCAGCTTCGTGGCTCAGGCTGACCGGCTTGCCCGGCACCCAGTCCAACTCCAGCAGCACGGCGCGGTAATCCTGCAACTGGCCGTTGCAGACCAGGTAGGCGCGCCCACCCTTGATCGGGCTGTCGTCGAGCTTGACCGGCACCACCCGGCTCTGGGCGATCGAGCGAATGCCCGAGGTGCGCGCGTGCAGCGTCGGGCCACCGTCGAAGATGTCGATGTAGTGCTCGGTCTCGAAGCCTTCACGCATGAGGATGTCGAAGGTGATCTGCGCCCGCGGATGGACCTGCCCCATGGCTTCCTGGGCCTCATCGGCCAGCAGCGGCACATAGATCGGGTAGTGGGGCATCAGCTCGGCGAGGAAGGTGCGGCTCTTCAGGCCGCACAGACGCTCAGCGTCGGCATAGTTGAGGTCGAAGAAGTTGCGACCGATGGCATCCCAGAACGGCGATTCGCCCTGCTCATCGCTGTAGCCGACGATCTCAGTGACCACCGAATCGGCGAAGCGCTCCGGGTGCGAGGCCATGAACAGCAGGCGGCCGCGGGAGTTGAGCTCGGCGAAGGCGCTGTTCACCAGTTCCGGCAGCACGTAGAAGCTGGTCAGCAGGCTGTTGCCAGTCAGGTCGTGGCACAACGACAGGACGTGGATCTTGTTGTGGATCTTCAGCTCACGCGAGGCGTGCACGAAGGTCTCGTTACGAAAGCTGTAGAACGGCTCGGAGTAGCCCGCCGAAGCGACGATGGCCGAGCAGCCGACAAGCTTGCCGGTTTCGTTGTCTTCGAGGACAAAGAAGTAGCTCTCTTCGCCGTTGAAGCTCACTTCGGCGGCAAAAGATGTTTCCGAGGCGGCGATCTTGTCGCCCAGGCGACCGGCGTCGTCAGGCAGCGAGGTGACACCAATGGGGCTGTCGGCAGCCATACGCTGCACTTCGTTCAGATCCGCCATTTGCGCGGGGCGCATCACCAGCATGGTGTCACTCCTTTGGGAAAACAGGCCGACGCAGCGGCACGGAAAAACAACGGGCGCGCTACTTGGTCTAAAAGCGGGCGCCCGCGAAGAAATTCGGGTATCGCCAGCCCGACCGCAGTCAGAGCTGGCGAAGGTGACCGCGGGCGATCAGCCCTGGGTCAGCTTGACCACGGCACGTTCGAAGCGCGCCAGGCCCTCGTCGATGTCAGCATCTTCCACCACCAGGCTCGGTGCGAAGCGCACCACGTCCGGGCCGGCCTGCAGGACCATCACGCCTTCTTTCTCGGCGGCATTGAGGATGTCCTTGGCCTTGCCCTTCCAGGCATCGCTGAGCACGCAACCGATCAGCAGACCGACGCCACGCACCTGGGTGAACAGGCCGGACTGCTGGCCGATCTTCTCCAAGCGAGCCTTGAAACGCTCATGCTTGGCCTTGATGCCGGCCAGTGTCTCGGGCGTGTTGACCACGTCGAGCACGGCGCAGGCCACGGCGCAGGCCAGTGGGTTGCCACCATAGGTGGTGCCGTGGGTGCCGACGGCCAGGTGCTTGGCAAGGTCGGTGGTGGTCAGCATGGCGCCGATCGGGAAACCGCCACCCAGGCTCTTGGCGCTGGTGAGGATGTCCGGGGTCACGCCGTAGTGCTGGTAGGCATACAGCGAGCCGGTACGGCCCACGCCAGTCTGCACTTCGTCGAAAATCAGCAGCGCGTTGTGTTCGTCACACAGCTTGCGCGCGCCTTCCAAGTAGGCCTTGTCGGCCGGGACCACACCACTTTCGCCCTGGATCGGCTCGATCACCACGGCGCAGGTCTTGTCGGAAATCTGGGCTTTGAGCGCTTCAAGGTCGTTGTACGGCACATGGCTGATACCGGTGATCTTCGGACCGAAGCCATCAGAGTACTTGGGCTGGCCACCGACGCTGACGGTGAACAGGGTGCGACCGTGGAAGCTGTTCACGGTGGCGATGATCTCGTGCTTCTCGGGGCCGAAGCGGTCATGGGCCACTCGACGGGCCAGCTTGAATGCGGCCTCGTTGGCCTCGGCGCCGGAGTTGCAGAAGAAGGCACGCTCGGCGAAGGTCGCGTCCACCAGCTTGTGGGCCAGGCGCAGGGCTGGCTCGTTGGTGAAGACGTTGGACACATGCCACAGGGTGTTGGCCTGCTCGGTCAGGGCCTTGACCAGTGCCGGATGGCAGTGGCCCAGGGCGTTCACGGCGATGCCGCCGGCGAAATCGATCAGTTCGCGACCCGATTGATCCCAGACTCGGGAGCCCTCGCCTCGCACAGGAATGAAGGCCGCCGGAGAATAGTTGGGAACCATGACCTGGTCGAAATCGGCACGTTGCACCGGGGCTTGCTCAACGGACATCTGAGTCTCCTGAAGAGGAACGCTGGCCTGGAAGTGGCGAGCGATGGGGGGATTGTAAGGACTGATCGGCGCCTGTCCTTGCTGCCAGGCGACAACTTGTTACAGCGCAAAACCCTGTTTCAGGCAGGTTTTCGGCAATGCGACAAACACTGTCGCAATCGCGCAGTGTACGGGAGAGAAAGGGATGGGTGAACGGGTGTTCACATAAGAACAGCGGGGAGTTGCGAGGGCCTCTTCGCAGGCGAACCCGGGCCCACGGGGGCCGCACCGAACATCAACGCCAAGGGGGACTTGTGGGGGCCGGCCCACCCGCGAAAAAGCCGGCCCAAATGACCAGGGCTCAGCCCTTTTCAGCAGGCGCCGAACTGAGCTCGAACGGGCTGGCACTGCGCCGCTGGTTGCGATCTTCGCGCGGCGTGGCGCCAAAGAAGTTGCGGTAGGCACTGGAGAAGTGCGGCCCGGAAGAGAACCCGCACGACAGCCCGATCTGGATGATCGACTTACTGGTCTGCATCAGCATCTGCCGCGCTTTGTTCAGGCGCAGCTCCAGGTAGTACTGGCTGGGCACGCGATTGAGGTATTGCTTGAAGATCCGCTCGAGCTGCCGACGGGACACGCACACATGCTGGGCGATTTCGTCGGTGGTGAGCGGCTCTTCGATGTTGGCTTCCATCAACAGCACCGCCTGGGTGAGCTTCGGATGGCTGGAGCCCAGACGATTCTGCAACGGAATCCGCTGGCGCTCGCCCCCTTCACGGATGCGCTCGACCACCAGCTCCTCGGACACCGCACCGGCAAGCTCGGCACCGTGGTCACGCGCCAGCACCGCCAGCAAAAGATCGGTCACCGCCATGCCACCGCAAGTGGTCAGGCGATCACGGTCCCAGTCGAACAGATGACTGGTGGCGATAACCTTGGGAAAGCGCTCGGCGAAATCATCTTGCCAGCGCCAGTGCACCGCGGCGCGATAACCATCGAGCAGGCCCAGCGCCGCCAGCGGGTACACCCCGGCCGACAGCGCACCAATCATGCAACCGCTGCGCGCCAACTGCTTGAGCGCGGACGACAAGGCCGAACCCACCGCCGCAGGGGGCTCATCGGCCAGGAGAAACAGCTTCTGACAGCCTTCCAGGCGCCCATTCCACGGCTCGCCCGGCAAACGCCAGGCTTCTTCGGATGCTGCTTCGGCCTGGAGAAAGACCAGGTCATAAGCCACATCCGGATGCACCCGCTGGGCCACCTGCAGCACTTCTTCGGCCAGCGCCAGGGTCAGCGGCCGAGTGCTGGGCCAGATGAGAAATCCGATTCGCTGGGTGGTCATAGGGCGTGGTCCGAAACCTGGGGTCGTTCGTGTCTGTGGCGCCGGGTCATGCTGCGCCTCGCTGCGCAGCATGCCCTATTCTGGTGCAAGGCGCAGCCTTTACTTCAGGCTGCCGGAAAGGAACTGCTTGAGTCGCTCCGACTGCGGATTGACCAGCACTTCGCGCGGGTTGCCGCGCTCTTCCACCAACCCTTTGTGCAGGAACACCAACTGGTTGGAAACCTCACGGGCGAAGCCCATTTCGTGGGTCACCACGACCATGGTGCGCCCCTCCTGGGCCAGCGACTGCATGACCTTGAGCACATCACCCACCAGCTCAGGGTCCAGGGCCGAGGTCGGCTCGTCGAACAGCATCACCTCAGGCTCCATGGCCAGGGCCCGGGCGATCGCGACCCGCTGCTGCTCGCCACCGGACATGTGCCCGGGGAAGGCATCCTTGCGATGGGCCACGCCCACCTTGTTCAGGTAGTGCTCGGCCTTTTCCAGCGCTTCCTTACGATTCACGCCCAGCACGTGTACCGGCGCTTCGATCACGTTCTCCAGCGCCGTCATGTGCGACCAGAGATTGAAATGCTGGAACACCATCGACAGGCGCGAACGCATGCGCTGCAACTGCTTGGGATCGGCGGCCTTGAGGGCGCCATCCTTGCCTGGGACCAGCTTGAGCTCTTCGTTGTTGAGCAGGATCTTGCCGGCATGCGGCTGCTCGAGCAGGTTGATGCAGCGCAGGAAGGTCGACTTGCCCGAACCACTGGAGCCGATGATGCTGATCACGTCGCCCGCCTTGGCTTCGAGCGAAATGCCCTTGAGCACCTCGTGGCTGCCGTAGCGCTTGTGCAGGTCTTGGACTTGAAGTTTGTACATGCTGTCGGTTCTCACAGAGCGATCAGTGCTTGCGTGGCGCCAGGTAGCTGAGCCAGCGGCGTTCGGCCATCTTGAACAGGCGCACCAGGATGAAGGTCAGGCACAGGTAGAACACGCCCGCCGTGATGTAGGCCTCGAAAGGCAGGTAGTACTGGGCATTGACGGTACGTGCCGCGCCAGTGATGTCGATCAGGGTAACGATCGAGGCAAGGCTGGTGGTCTGCAGCATCATGATCACCTCGTTGCTGTACTGCGGCAGTGCCCGGCGCAGTGCCGAGGGCAGCAGGATGCGGCGGTACATCTTCATGCGCGACATGCCCATGGCCTTGGCCGCTTCGATTTCACCGTGCGGGGTGGCCCGCAGGCTACCGGCGATGATCTCGGCAGTGTAGGCACTGGTATTGATCGCAAAGGCCAGGCACGCACAGAAGGTCGCACTCGACAGCCATGGCCAGAGGAAACTCTCGCGCACGGCTTCGAACTGCGCCAGGCCGTAGTAGATCAGGAACAGCTGCACGAGCATCGGCGTGCCGCGGATCACATAGGTATACAGCCAGGCGATGAGGCTCACCAGCGGCTGCTTGGAGACCCGCATCAGGCCCAGGGGAATGGCCGTCAGCAAACCGAAGAACAGCGACAGCGACAGCAGCTTCAGGGTGGTCAGCAGGCCGCCCAGGTAAAGGGGCATGGCCTCCCAGATGACGTTGTAGTCGAAGATCATAGTTCAGCCACCTTTACGCCCACCGAATAGCGTCGCTCGAGGTACTTCAGGGCCAGCAGCGAGATGCTGGTGAGCACCAGGTACAGGGCCGCCACCGCCAGGAAGAAGGTAAAAGGCTCACGCGTGGCATCGGCTGCCTGCTTGGCCTTGAACATCATGTCCTGCAAGCCGACCACCGAAATCAGCGCCGTGGCCTTGGTCAACACCAACCAGTTGTTGGTGAAACCAGGGATCGCCAGGCGGATCATCTGCGGCACCATGATGCGGAAGAAGACCTGCACACCGCTCATGCCATAGGCCATGCCCGCCTCGGCCTGCCCCTTGGGAATACCCAGGAACGCGCCGCGGAAGGTTTCAGAAAGGTACGCACCGAAAATGAAGCCCAAGGTGCCCACACCTGCCACGAACGGATTGAGGTCGATGTAGTCGTCATAGCCGACCAGCGGCGCGATGCGGTTGATCAGATCCTGACCGCCGTAGAAGATCAGCAGGATCAGCACCAGGTCAGGGATGCCACGGATCACCGTGGAATACATATCGCCCAGCCAGGCCAACCAGCGCACTGGCGACAAACGCAGCGCCACGCCGATCAGGCCAAGCACGATGGCCAGGGCCATCGACGACAGGGCGAGCTGCAGCGTCAGCCATGCCCCATCGAGGATGACTGCCCCGTAGCCTTTCAACATGATTGGGATTCCTCGGGACTTGGAATGAAAAATGGTGCAAACCTCAGAGCCTCTGCTGTTTGCACCATTGCACAGGTGAAACCCGACGTCTTACTGAGCTTCTGGCCCATAGATGTCGAAGTTGAAGTACTTGGCTTCGATCGCCTTGTACTTGCCGTTCTTGCGGATCGCGTCGATCGCGGCATTGATACGCTCACGATTGGCGTTGTCGCCCTTGCGCACGGCGATACCGACGCCATCACCGAAGTACTTCACGTCGGTGAACGACGGGCCGACGAAGGCGAAGCCTTTGCCAGCGTCGGTCTTGAGGAAGCCGTCTTCGAGCAGGGTGGCGTCGGCCACGGTACCGTCCAGGCGGCCGGCGGCGACGTCGAGATAGATTTCGTTCTGGGTGCCATATGGCACGACGGTGGCCCCTTTGGGCGCCAGGACTTCTTTGGCGAAGCGGTCATGGATCGAGCCGCGCTGCACGCCGATCTTCTTGCCGCTGAGCTCATGCAGGTCTTCGCTGACCTGGGTGCCGTCCTTCATGACCAGGCGGGCCGGGGTCAGGTAGTAGCGCTTGGTGAAGTCAACCGACTTCTTGCGGTCTTCAGTGATCGACATGGACGAGAGGATGGCGTCGATCTTACGCACCTTCAGTGCGGGGATCAGGCCGTCGAACTCTTGCTCGACCCAAGTGCACTTGGCTTTCATCTCTTCGCACAGGGCGTTGCCGATGTCGTAGTCGAAACCGGCGATGCTGCCGTCGGGTTGCTTGAAGGCGAAGGGTGGATAGGCGGCCTCGATACCGATCTTCAACGGTTTCTCATCGGCCTGCGATGCCAGGGACAACACGGACAGCGCCAGGGCGCCAAGCAGTGCGAGCTTCTTCATCAGGTAACTCCATCGGTACAGGGCAATACAAGGCAGGTATAACGACTGCCCGACATGCGAATGGGTACAACGCGAGCCGCGGGGGTATCGACCAAGGTCGCAGACCACGAGCGAGTGAGTGGCATTTTAACGACAGCCCGGTGACCGATATTTCTTCAAAGCGACAACTACTTACAGAAGCGCCTTGAACCGCGGCGGGCGATATTGACAGCTCCCGCGCAATATGCAAGAGCAAAAGAAAAATAACCTATAAGCCAAGCAATAAGCGGGCCTATTATTGGCAAAGCCTTGTACGCCGGCAAGTCCAGCGTGCCGGCTTGCAAAAAAAGCCACCCACGCCGCACCACATTAGTATCTAACTGTTTCGACTCGCCCCGCTTTTGTGCGAAATCGGTGACAGGAAAGGTTACCGATGAATGTCGGGTAACATCCCTTCAGTAAAGCAAAAACCCCGCCGGTTGCCCGAGCGGGGTTTCATTGGGTTGCCTGCCCTGTAGAAGCAGGCTTGACCGGCGAGAAGGGCCGCCAAGCGGCCCCGCCCGATCTCAAGCCGACGCCAACGCCATCGCCTTGTGGGTATCGATCAGATGCTGCACCACCCCAGGATCGGCCAGCGTCGAGATATCCCCCAACGCATCGTA